>JAKFYO010000337.1 GCA_021730825.1 Hyphomicrobiales bacterium | reverse complement strand
GCAGCGCTACTATGGTTGCGTGGCGTTAAAATCGGCCGCTGGAGATGATTCAAATTTGATCGAAATTCGAGCCTGTTTAGACCTGCCTATGTGGTTATGTTCCATAATATGTCTTCTGCGAATCAAACTGGCGGGCAAAGCCAGCCCGCCTTGGAGCCTCTTAAATGCAGCCTTCGCGCGATATTGCCGGCTTGATCGAGATCATGGTGCGGCTGCGGACGCCTGAAACCGGCTGTCCGTGGGATCTGAAGCAGACCTTTGCGACGATTGCGCCATACACCATCGAGGAAGCATACGAGGTAGCCGACGCGATCGCGCGCAACGATATCGGCGACCTGAAAGACGAGCTCGGCGATCTCCTGTTGCAGGTCGTGTTCCACGCCCGCATGGCCGAGGAAGCCAAGGAATTTACCTTCGAGGATGTCGTACTCGCCATCACCGAAAAGCTGATCCGGCGGCACCCGCATGTGTTCGGCGCTGGACGCGTCTTGTCGCCCGAGGAAGTCAAATCATTGTGGGAAAAGATCAAGGCTGAGGAGCGCAAAGAGAAATCCACGCGAGCCGAAAGCGCGCTCGATGGCGTGCCGGTCGCTTTACCGGCACTCACGCGCGCGGAGAAAATCCAGAAGCGCGCGGCGCAAGTCGGCTTCGACTGGCCGGATGTAACCGGCGTGCTCGATAAAATCCACGAAGAGATCGCGGAATTGAAGGCGGCGGCGACTCCATCTGAGACCGAAGAAGAAATCGGCGACTTGCTCTTTTCGCTCGTTAACTACGCACGCCGGAAGAATATCGATCCTGAACTTGCGCTTCGCAATGCGACCCTGAAATTCGAGCGCCGTTTTCGCGGCGTTGAACGGCGTGCGCTGGCTGCCGGTAGACCGGTCGAGCAAACGTCATTGGACGCGCTTGAAGACTACTGGCAGGCTGAAAAGCAAGCCGCACCTCGTGGAGAGTGAAAATGTCCGAGCCGGTCAATCCGCCCGCTCCTGCTTCCAACCCGATCTCGGTTGCCAACGCGCTAAGCGACGCGTTCACGTATGTAACGCATGGCTTCCGTGCATTCTTCCGGCTGTCGTGGAAGTATCTCGCGTTCGTCGTCGTCGCGGCGGTACTTGTGTTTGGCGCCATCGGTTATTTTGCCCGCGAGCAGAACGAAATTGCCATCTACGTGTTAGTCGGCGTTGGCCTGTTCGCCGGATTTCTCGTCAGCGTCACTTATTACATCGTGGTCGTACGAAACTGGCTGCTTCAGGAAGAGGCCCCCAGCGTCCTGCCCGTTTTCGGCTCGTTTCTGCTCCGCGTGGTGTCGTTGACGATTTTGATTGTGCTCGCGGTGGCCGTGATTTTCTTCCCGCCGCTTTTTGCAGGTATTCTCGCGATCGATTTGCTGACCGGCGATGGCCAGCCGTCAGGCGTACTCATCGTCGTCGCGATTATCGCGCTGATTGCGCTCGGTATATTTTCGGTTCTCGCTGCAATCTATCTCGCGGGCAGAATGATCACCTGGATGATTGCAGCGGCAGTCGGCGACAAGCAGACACTGCGCGAAGGCTGGAACGCGACCAGCGGTGCGGGCCTGCGCATTATGGGCGGTATGCTCGGCCTGACGATCCTCTTTATGATCATCGATGCCACGCTGGAGGCTTCCCTCAGCCCGGTTCTTGGCGTGAATACCGAAGCCTTCGAAAAGATTGCAACCGGCGCGTCTCTTCCCGCGTTATTCGGCTTACTGCTTGCTAAAATGCTCGTGTTCTTTCCGCAGACCGCGGCCAGCATGGTTTATTGCGCAAGCATCTACCGGCAGGCGTCACGCCGCTGAAGACTTCGGCTTCATGCGGCGCCGAAACTCTTCGGCTTTCTCCGGCGCCATGCGTACTTTCACGCGAAGCTGCTCGTCGCCTTTGAGCTCCTGCGAAAGCACCTCGCCGTGGCGATGCAACCAGCTCAGGTTGGCGCCGTCCGCAGGATTGAGGTTGAGGGTCACGACCGGCCAGCCGGTCGCGATCTTGTCCGCGATCGCACGCAACAGCGTGTCGATGCCCTCGCCCGTCAACGCCGAAAGCAGAAACGGGCGCAGCGATTCCGGAAGCCGCTTTACATGATTGCGCGCTTTCTCGTGCGCTTCCGCGTCCAGCCTGTCGCTCTTGTTCCAGATTTCGATCATCTTCTTGGGGTCGTTGATGTCGATGCCGAGGTCTTGCAGCACGTTCAGCACGTCTGTTGCTTGTGCTGCCGTATCCGGATGCGAAATGTCCCGCACATGCAGGATCAAATCGGCTTCGATGACTTCTTCGAGCGTCGCGCGGAATGCCGCCACAAGCAGCGTCGGAAGCTCGGATAAAAATCCGACCGTATCGGACAGGATCGCTTTCGTGCCGCCGGGCAACTCGATGCCGCGCAGTGTCGGATCGAGGGTCGCGAACAACAAATCTTCCGCGCGCACATTTGCGGCCGTGAGCCTGTTGAACAGCGTGGATTTTCCGGCGTTGGTGTAACCGACCAGTGCAACGACCGGGTACGGCACGCGCTTGCGATTCTGCCGGTGCAGCGCGCGCGTGCGCTTCACGGAATCGAGTTCGCGCTCGATGCGGATGATCCGCTCATCGATCTGCCGTCGATCCGCTTCGATCTGCGTTTCGCCGGGACCCCCGAGAAAGCCGAAGCCGCCGCGCTGACGCTCGAGATGGGTCCATGAACGCACGAGACGGCTGCGCTGGTAATTGAGATGCGCGAGCTCAACCTGCAGCGTGCCCTCTTT
The DNA here is from genome assembly GCA_021730825.1 of Hyphomicrobiales bacterium. Classification (GTDB taxonomy): domain Bacteria; phylum Pseudomonadota; class Alphaproteobacteria; order Rhizobiales; family Xanthobacteraceae. Next base: position 2,575 of record JAKFYO010000337.1, on the reverse strand, counting down.
CGTTCTGGCACGCGCACCGAAAATTTCTAGGATAAGACCGGTACGGTCGACCACCTTCGCGCCCCACGCCTTTTCCAGGTTCCGCTGTTGCACCGGAGAGAGCGCGCAATCGACAAAGACCACGCCTGCATCTTCCGCCTTCACGATGCCGGCGATTTCCTCGACCTTGCCCGAGCCGATGAAAGTTGCCGGCCGGATCGTGCCAAGCGTGACGATGCCTGCATTGACGACATGCAGTTCGATTGCGGCCGCAAGTCCGACCGCCTCTTCGAGGCGCGCCTGCGGATCGCGAGAATTTGCGCCGGCATCCTTGCCGCGCGTAAACACCGGCACGACGACCGCAACCTTCGCCGCGTCGCGTGTGCTGACATCGCTGGAAGCCGGGTTGCCCGGCTTCCGCGATTTCTTATGTTTCGGTTTCGATGGCTCCAACTAGACTTTGTCTCCGGCAGGAATGCTGTCGTCGGTACCTTCGAACAGCGAGATGGGAGCCCCCGGCATGATGGTCGAGATTGCGTGTTTGTACACAAGCTGGCCGTGTCCGTCCCTGCGAAGCAATACGCAGAAATTGTCGAACCACGTCACGACGCCCTGAAGCTTCACGCCGTTCACGAGAAAAATCGTAAGCGGTGTTTTGTTCTTCCTGACATAATTTAGAAAAGTATCCTGGAGATTTTGTGTTCTATCCGCCGCCATGGGGATTTTCCTTCTTGGTTCGGGCGAGCGATTTCTTGAATGGCCCTCTTTCGGCCATCCCTGTCCGGACATTACCTGTCCGTGACAAGCTATTAGAGGCGCGTTCCTTGCGGTACGCAAGATTGTGCCCTGTAGAATTACGACATCATTTCATCTTGCAATCCCAAGAGCTTACACGATCTTCGGGCCAATTTCCGCCGTACGATGGAACTCTTCCCGTAGCCGTTTCGTAACCGGACCCGGCTTGCCCGAAGCGATTTTGTGGCCATCGATGCTGATCACCGGCATCACCGTCTGGGTTGCCGAGGTCAAGAACGCTTCGTTTGCTGCTAACGCTTCCGCTACACTGAACGCGCGCTCTTCGACCGTCATCTGAAGCTTGATCGCGATCTCCTTCGCAACCGTCCTAGTGATGCCGGTAAGAATCCGGTTCGAGCTCGGGCGCGTGACGAGCACATCGTCTTTCGTGACGATCCATGCGTTGGAAGCCGCGCCCTCCGTGACCAGGCCCTCGCTATCCACGAACCACGCGTCTTTTGCGCCGGCGTCCTTTGCTTTCTGTCTTGCAAGTACATTCGGGAGCAAACCGATCGTCTTGATATCGACGCGGCCCCAGCGATCATCCGGCACGGTGATGACCGCGATACCGACTTCGGCAGCCTTTTCGATTTTTTTCCGGTCAAGCGCGCGGACGGTAACGACAAGTGCGGCTTTGATGACTTCTTCCGGAAAGCCATGATCGCGCCGCGCCACGCCGCGCGTCACTTGCAGATAGATGAGCCCGTCCTTCACCCTATTGCGCCGGACCGTTTCTGCCATCACGAAACGCAAGGCCGATTGCGTTACGGGCATTGTCATACGGAGTTCCGAAAGCGACCGCTCCAGACGCAGCAAATGACGCCGCTCGTCGACCAGCGCACCATTACGGATTTCGCAGACTTCGTACACACCGTCGCCAAGCTGATAGCCGCGATCCTCGATATGAACGCGCGCTTCGCGGAACGGTACATATTGTCCGTTCACATAGGCAATGCGTGACATACCGTGGCCTTAGCGCGCACGCTCGTCGATGCCGAGCGCCTTGAGCTTACGATGTAGCGCCGAGCGTTCCATGCCGACGAACTCTGCCGTGCGCGAGATATTGCCGCTGAAGCGGTTGATCTGCGCAACAAGATACTCGCGCTCGAACACTTCGCGCGCGTCGCGAAGCGGCAGGCTCATCAATTGCTCGCCGCCGTTGCCGTTCGGCATGCTCGGCACCAGCGATCCGACATCCGGCGGCAGCAGGTCCGCGGTGATTGCGCTCTGCGCATCGCCGCCCGCGAGAATGAGCAGGCGCTCCACGTTGTTGCGAAGTTGCCGGATGTTGCCCGGCCAGTCGTGCGATTGCAGGACCGCGAGCGCATCGTCGCCGATCGTGCGCTTCGCAAGACCCGTGGTGACGGAAATCTGGTCCAGGAAGTGCTGCACCAGTTCCGGAACGTCCTCGCGGCGCTCCGCGAGCGGCGGCACGCGGATCGGCACCACGCTAAGGCGATGAAAGAGATCTTCGCGGAAGCGGCCTTCCGCAATTTCGCTCTCGATATCGCGAGAGGTGGAGGAAATTACGCGGACATCGACCTGCACCTTCACGTTGCCTTTGAGGCGCTGGAAGGTCTGCTCGGTCAGCACGCGGAGAATGCGGTTCTGCGTTTCTTTCGGCATGTCGGCGATCTCGTCGATGAACAGCGAGCCGCCGTCCGCTTCCTCGAGAGCGCCGACCTTGCGCGGCTGATCGCCCTCGCCTTCGGTCCCGAATAACTCGAGCTCCATCCGCTCCGGTGTAATTGCCGCCGCGTTGATCACGACGAAAGGACCACTCGCACGCGCGGAAGAGTTG
>JAKFYO010000251.1 GCA_021730825.1 Hyphomicrobiales bacterium | reverse complement strand
CAATTCGTCTTCGCTTGATCACTTCATCGCGGCAAGCGAGAGGAGCCCTGCGTGATAGCCGAGGCCGACCGCGGTCTGCGCTTCCTTCACGGCCTGCTGCGTTTTACCGGCTAAACCCGCGATCATCACCAGCGGCTTCTTCGTCGCCTCGCGTGCGGTTTTCATCGCGAGCGAAAGCACAGGCTCGTAGAGGCCAACTTCGCGGATCGCGAATTGCGTAGTGTGAACGCCGACTGCCAAGCCGCCGGAGCCCGCATCGACATAGTAACGCGTGAGCGCGCGCTGGCGGCGCTCGTCGAATTTACGCGAAGCGTCGAGTGCAAGCGGATGCGCGGGAATAACCGCGCCCTTCCGCAAAACGGTCAGCACTTCTGCCGGTAAATCGTTCCAGCGTAACGCCACGCACTTCTCCCCTGGGCCGTTCCTTTGACCCGTTCGTCGCACTGCGGGATTTCACCCTGCTCGCGCTCTTTTTCGCGCCATTTGACAGGCGCTTGAGCCACTCATATCGTCTTGTAACTAGATAGTTACATCGAAACTTCGCCGCCTGTCGAGAACCGGATGACCGGCCCATGTGGCGAAAGGCTTAGGGAGGACATCGAATGAAAACTGTACTCAAATTTGCGTCCGCGATTTTCGCAGCGGCCCTGTTGGTCCCGGCGAGCGCTTCCGCGCAGAAAATTACCTTGACCCTGAACTGGGTCGTCGGCGGCGACCACGCGCCGTATTTCTACGCATTGAAGAACGGCTGGTATAAAGAAGCCGGCGTCGATCTCGACATCGAAGCGGGCCGCGGTTCTGCCGCCTCCGCACAGAAGGTAGCGGCCGGCTCCTCGCAGATCGGTCTCTCCGACATGGCGGGCGTGCTTCTGTTCAACGGCAAGGGCGCAAATCTTGTCGGCGTGATGAACATCTACGCTAACTCGCCGCAGGGCATGTATTGGAAGAAGAGCTCCGGCATCAAGAGCGTCAAGGATCTCGCCGGCAAACGCATCGGCAATCCGGCCGGCGACGGCGCGCGCACCATGTGGCCCGCGCTCGCAAAAGCAAACGGCATCGACCCGAATTCGGTAATCTGGGTCAACATCGACGCGAACTCGAAGCTCGCAGCGCTCAAGTCGGGTGCGATCGACGCGACCACGTCGTTCTACAACATCCACCATATCTTTGCCCGCGAACTGGGCGACGACATGGGCTTCCTCGCATGGCGCGACGGCGGCCTGAACCCCTATGGCAACTCGCTGATCGTGAACGCCGACTACCTGAAGAACAACAAGGACAAGGTCGCTGCCTTCGTGAAGGTAACGCAGCGGGCCTTCGCGGAATGCGCGAAGAAGCCCGAGCCCTGCATCCAGGCGATGGTCGACATGAACGGCGCGCTCAAGTTCGACAACGAGATGACCAACTGGCACCTCGTTTCGATCCTGATGAGCGACGAGACCTCGAAGAACGTCGCGCTCGGCTGGCATGACGACAAGCGCATGGCCGCGGACTACAAGCTCGTCGACGAATATCTCAAAATGGAAAAGCCGTATGACATCAAGGCGGCTTACACCAACGAGTTCCTCGACAAGAACATCAAGATGCCGGCGATCAACCCGCCGAAGCTGTACTGATCGAGACAAACCGAAATTGAGAAGGGCCGGTATTTTACCGGCCCTTTTTATTTATCCGAACTCCGGCCCTGCCACGGCGTAGCTTTGCGCGACATCCTGGAATGCCGTGTTCCGGTTCAGCAGCATGCGCGTCAGCGGGCGCTCGGCGACAAAGCCCGCGGTCGCGAGAAAGCGCGCAGTCAGGGGCTTGTCGTCGATGAAGTCGATATAGACCGGCGCCGACACCGTTTCGAGCGCCTGCGCCAAGAGCGCGCAGGCGATCTCCTCGCTTTCGGCTACCAGCGGACCGAGTTGTGCCGCGCGGCGGCCCATGCGGCCCAACAGGAAACCCACAACATGCCCGCCCCGCCAGACGCAAAATTCCGCCTCCGGCAGACGGCCACGCAAACGCGAAAGCACGTTGCTGCGGTCGGCACCGAAGATCGTCGCGTCATAGGCGCATAATTCCGCCCAAGACGAATCCGAGATCGCTTCGACCGCAATGTTGTTCTCCAGCGACGGGACCACTTTTCGGTCGCTAAGCAGCATGCGCTTGTAGCCCCACGAATCCTGAAACCCGAGGCCGACATACACGTCGCGCCCGGCGGGTGTCGCATCGAGAACAGGCGTCAGCCCCTTTGCGGCAAGTTCGTCGAGACAGCGCTGCATGAGCTTGGTGCCGAGCCCCTGCCGCCGGTAATAGCCCGCAATCAGTACCATGCTGACCCAAGCGAACTTGCCGCCATAAGGAAGCGTCGCGGCAGTCGCGATCACCTTGCCGTTGTCGCGCATCGCATGGACGGTGCCGAAGTCGAGGAACGTCCGCCAATCGGCTTCGGTCTGGTTCCAGCCGGCCTCTTTCACCAATGCATCCGCATCGGCAAGCTCGTCTGCCGTGAGATTGCCGATCTGGAAATCAGAAACTGCCATCGCGGGTATCGTAATGTGTTTCCTTGCCGAGGCTGCGCTGGTTGCGCGAAACCCAATCCGCAGTCCAACCGATCATACGCTCTAATGAAACCGGCGGCTCACCTAACAGTTTTCGTGCTTTCGAAGTGTTTACCAGCCAGCCGTCGGAGGCTTCTTTTCCGGTAAATTTAGGCTCTTTGCCGAAGCGTTTACCGAATTCGGAAGCCAGCCAGCGGATCGAGATGGTCTCAGCGCCGCTGATATTGATCGGGCTCGCAGGCGTCGTGGCGTGTGCCAGCATGCGCAGGATCATCGCATTCGCATCGCCCTGCCAGATCACGTTGACGTGCCCGGCGGCGATTTCGATGGTCATGCCCGAGAAAACCTTCGCAGCGACGTCATGCAGAACGCCGTAGCGCATATCGATTGCGTAGTTGAGGCGGATGAGTGCCCCCGGCGTGTCAAACTTGCGGGAGAAGTGTTCGAACATCGCTTCGCGCGCTACACACGAATTCGCGTAGATGCCGGATGGCGGAACCGCCGGGGTGGCTTCTGTCGCGCCGCCCTTCGTGACATCGACAAACGGATAAACGCAGCCGGTCGAGAACGCGACGATTCGCGACTTCTTGAAATTCTCCGCGACCATCGCGGGCACATGCGCGTTCATGGCCCAAGTCAGATGCTCGGCACCGGTCGATCCGAACTTGCGTCCCGCCATGAACACGACGTTCGGCGCTTGCGGCAGTTTTGCGATGCTCGCGCTGTCCAGAAGATCGGCTTCGATACATTCGATGTCCCAAGCCTGAAGTTTTTCACGCAGTCCTTGCTCGCTGAAACGCGCGACCCCAATCACGCGGCGCGAGGGATCGGCGCGCTTCGCGAGCCGCGCCAGCGTGGGTCCCATCTTTCCGCCCACGCCGAGCACGAGGATGTCACCGGGTACCTTGGCGAGATCGACGCGCAACAGATCGTTCGGCAGCGTCATGAAGTCTTCGAGCTCTGCCTCGTCGCGAAAGGAGTCAGGCAGCGCTTGTGCTGCGTGCATGGCGTCTTTCCTTCCTATGCCTTGTTGGCGCTTGCGCGGCGGGCGCGCTATAAGTAACCAGTTAGATACTTGCGGAGTTTAGGGCGCGAAAAGACGCCCGGCAACCATCGCAAGAACACTTCAGGGAGTGAAGCCATGTCCAACTCGCCGCGAATCCTGACCACCGTCGTCGGCTCCTATCCGGTGCCGGAATGGCTCACCGCCCTGCCCTCCGAGCAGGCGGTGATCGATGCGACCCGCGTCGTACTGCACACGCAGGAGCAGGCCGGGATCGACGTCGTCTGCGACGGCGAGCTTTCGCGCTTCGACGTGAACCATCCCGAGACCAACGGCATGATCGAGTATTTCGTGAAGCCGATGGCCGGCATCCGCACCGCGATCACGTTCGACGAACTGGTTGAATATCGCGCGATGAGCACGATGCGCTTCCGTACGCGCCCGCCGGGAATCGTCGACGGTCCGGTAAGCTCCGGCACGCTCGACCTGCCGCAGGCTTATCAGCGCGCCCGTGCGCTCACAAAGAAGCCGTTCAAGTTCACGGTGACCGGGCCGCACATGCTTGCGAAGACACTGCTCGACAAGCATTACAAGAAACTTCCGGATCTCGCCTTTGCGATTGCCGACGCGCTTGCCGCGCAGGTGAAACATATCGACGCCGATGTCGTGCAGATCGACGAAGCGAATCTTCCCGGCAGCCCGGACGAATGGCAGTGGGCGGCGGATGCGATGAACCGCGTGCTGAAGGCCGTGAAGACGAAGCCCGCAGTTCACCTGTGCTTCGGCAATTACGGCGGCCAGTCGATCCAGAAGGGCACCTGGAATCAACTGATGAAATATCTGAACGCCCTTCACTGCGATCACATCGTGATGGAGAACGCGCACCGCCCGGCCGAGGAACTCGCTGCCTTCCGCGAGCTGAAGCCGGAGATCGGTTTCGGGCTCGGTGTCGTCGATATCAAGTCGACCGTGATCGAAAGCGCTGACTCTATCGCTCGCCAGATCGAGCGCGCAGAAACCATGATCGGTGCAGGCCGCGTGAAATACATTCACCCCGACTGCGGATTCTGGATGCTGAAGCGCTCGATCGCGGACGGGAAAATCCGCGCGCTCGTGGAAGGCCGCAATCTTTACGAAGGCAAAGCCAGCCCGCGGGTCGCTTAAAGCCGCGTCATCACTTCGCGGAAGCGCGCGACCGGCGCGGGATTGCGGATCATGGTGAGCGGCATCGAGAAATGGCCGCGATCCCAGACGAAGCGATTTTCGTCGGGCACGCCCCATGAATCGATCAGGCTCAAGCCGCTCGCATAAGGCGTGATGCGGTCGCGCTTGCCGAGCACGGTGACAATGCGTTTCGGGTCCACCGCGGGAAGCAGCGCCGGATCAAGCAAGCCCAAGCCCGCTTCGATGCGCTCGCGGCTCCAGCCATATTGCTCGGCGTTGAGATCGACACCGAGCAGCCCCGCCATATCGCCCTGAAAGGTCGCATCCGTCATGCGGCCTGAATGCGTGATCAGAAACAGACCGTCCGGCCTGAGCCGCTCGTCGCGCTCCCCTATTTTCTCTGCCGCGAATTGCGCGATCAGCGCGCCGAGACTCGTTCCACCAAATGCAAGCGGCGCATCCGAATTCTGGCGTGCCCAGTTCGCTATCACCGCCCATTCCTGCGCGGCACCCGTGAAAGCGTCGAACAAACCGCCCGGAATGCGTGCCATCATCGGCTGGCCGCCGAAGCTGCCAAGCGGACGGCGGCGGCCGTGCCAGGGCGAGACCGGCCTGATCACGCGGAAGCCTTC
>JAKFYO010000048.1 GCA_021730825.1 Hyphomicrobiales bacterium | reverse complement strand
CGGACGTGCTCTGCAAAAAATCTCGGCACGCCCAAAGCGCCACATCAAAAACATAGCGGCACTAACTCCAGCAGTGGAGATTGCGATACATAAGAGGGCGCTAGATTCAATATCCACGGCACACGCTCTGCGCGAAGTTCCATTAGCTAAGTACTCAACTAACGGAAATTATGTATCATCTCAGCTGCCTTTTCGCCAATCATTAGCGAAGCAGCGTTCGTATTTGCTGATGTGATCGTGGGCATAACCGACGCGTCGGCTACGCGAAGCCCATCAACGCCACGAACGCGGAGTTTAGGATCGACTACCGCATCTGCGTCGTTTCCGATCCGGCAGGTACCAACAGCATGAAATACAGTCCCGCCGCCGGTCCGCGCAAAGCGGAGGAGATCGTCGTCAGAAGTTGCTCCCATCCCCGGCACAATTTCTTCGCTCCATAAGTCCCGGAACGCAGGTTGGCGATAAATGCGCCGCAGAATCTTGAGCGCGGCGACAACTGTGTTCTGGTCGATTTCCTTTTCAAGATAACGCGGGGTAATTTTCGGCTGAAGCGCCGGATCGCTCGATTGAATTTGGACCGAGCCTCGCGAATGCGGATGGCATTGCCACGCCGAAGCAGTGAATCCCGAATAGTTGTGAAGGGGTTCACCCGGCTTATCGACCGAAAGCGGCATGACGTTGAACTGGACGTCGGGCCGTCCTTCCTGTGCGTACTCCGTACACGCCGCGCCGCCGACTTGTCCGGCGCCGACGGTGAGCGGGCCGCTGTTGGAGAACAGCCACTGCAATCCCATCGCCGCGAGTTTAAGCGGATTGCGGACTGCGTCGTTGAGCGAATCCTTTGCCTTCAGGCGCACGATCGTTCGTACTTGGTAGTGGTCCTGAAGGTTCTCGCCAACGCCGCTGAGATCGGAAAGCACCGGAATTCCATGCTCGCGCAGCAGCGCGGCTGGTCCAATTCCGGAGAGCTGTAAGAGTTGCGGCGATTGGATCGCGCCAGCCGACAGAATGACTTCTTTGCGCGCGCGGACTTCACGGCGCTCGCCGTCTTGAAAAAACGCGACACCAACGGCGCGTGTGCCTTGAAAAATGACGCGGCTGACCAGCGCACGGGTCGCAATATGCAAATTTTTGCGGGAGCGTACCGGATCTAGGAATGCTCGCGCCGAGCTGGAGCGCCAGCCGTTACGAATGCTGAGCTGATAGCTACCGACCCCATAAGTTGTCTGCGCGTTGAAGTCAGCATTACGCGGCAGACCAAACTGGTTCGCGGCCTCGACCCATGCCTCACACGACACGTTCTTGTTACGTAGGTCGGAAACGCCAATTTCGCCGAACGCCCCATGATACTGGTTCTCGCCGCCGCTATAGCTTTCTATTTTTTTGAAATAGGGCAGGACGTCGTTGTACGACCAGCCTTTTGCGCCAAGCTTATCCCAATCGTCGAAGTCTTCGCGCTGTCCGCGAATGAAAATCAGCCCGTTAATTGACGACGATCCGCCGAGAATACGTCCGCGTGGCCAGACGATGTTACGGCCGCCGCTGCCTTCGCTGGGTTCGGTGTCGAAGAGGCGGGAGAAACGCGTGTCGTAGATGGTGCGATAGTAGCCGACCGGAAGGCGGACCCAGAAACTGCGATCCGTGCCACCGGCCTCCAGCAGCAGAACTTGCACATCCGGATCTTGCGAGAGCCGGTTCGCAAGGACGCATCCCGCCGAACCGGCTCCCACGACAATGTAATCGTACTCCTGCATCAAGCCTTGATCGTGTCGATGAAAAGCTTGGGGTCGAAATACGTGCTGGCCGGCACCGGCTTGTCGATCTTGCCGAACTTCACGAAGAAGTCGCTGACTTGCTGAAGCCATTTTGTGACCGTGCCGTCGGCGTAAAGTTTGCGCCATTCGACCGATCCGAAATAGCGCGAGGCCTTGAACTGCTGCTGAAAGTCGGCAAGCGGCACCTGCGGATACTGCGATTTCTGAAGCGCGGCGACCGCTTCGGCCGATTTCGGACCGATCAGATAGTCGTTTGCTTCCTGCCAGCCGCGGATGATCTTGGCGCAGGTTTCGCGGTTCTTGTCGTAATAGTCGTTGCGCGCCGCCCAGCCGCCGACGATCGCGGCCTGCGGGTAATAGGCCGAAGCATCGACAAGCTTACGCGCGCCTTTGGTTTTCTCGCGCACGGTTACGTCGAATGGTACCCACAGCGCGACCGCCGGCACCGCGCCGGAAATGAACGAGGTCACGGCTTCCGCCATGCGCTGGTTCACGATCTCGACCTCGCCCGGATCGATTTTGTTTGCACGGAGCGCGTTATCGAGGAAGACATGCGCGGTCGTGCCCGTCGTCGTCGATATTTTCTTACCCTTAAGGTCGGCGAAGCTCTTGATGCTCTCATTGACCCAAAGTTGCGCGGTCGCGAACTCGACGTTGTTGATGAGGAACGCCTTACCCTGACCCCGTGCAGGGAAGTTCGAGATCACGGCGCCGGTCGCGAGCATGTCGAGACTGCCGCCGATCATTGCCTGAAACAGTTCAAGTCCGGTCGTGAACTGCACCATGTCAAGATCAACACCGTGTTTGCCGAAACTGCCGTTGTTGATACCGGTCCAAATCTGTCCATCGACCGCCGGTGTGTGCAGATAGCCGACTTTTACCTTGGTCTTGCTCTGCGCGATGGCGGGCGCGCCGAGCACCGAGAGACCGGCGATTGCGCTGGCGCCTTGCAGAAACGTTCTACGTTTCAATGTCATTACTTCCTCCCTTGCTAGTCTGTTGCTTCGTGTGTTTGGCGCGCTTGAGCGGCGTATTCCCGCATAACCATGCTGCGAACGCGCGAGCGCAACTGGCCGAATAGCGGATCTTCGTGGAGCGAAGGATCGCGAGGATAGGGGAAGGGTACTTCGATGATTTCGCGAATGCGTGTCGGCCGCGCGGTCATAACCACGATGCGCGACGACATGTAGACAGCTTCTTCGACGGAATGCGTGATCAGCATCACTGTCTTGCCTTCGGTTTGCAGGACTTGCAGGAGTAGATCCTGCATGTGCGCGCGGGTCTGCGCGTCGAGTGCGCCGAAGGGTTCGTCCATCAGAAGAAACTGTGGATTAACGGCGTAGGCGCGTGCGATCGCGAGGCGCTGACGCATGCCACCCGAGAGCATTTTCGGGTAGGCGTTGGCGAAGTCGCTGAGGCCCATCAGGTTCATGTAGCGATTACAGATTTCATGGCGCTCGGTCCTCGACTTCTTGTTGGCCGAGAGCGTCAGGCCAAAGTCGATGTTGTCGTGCACTGTAAGCCAAGGGAACACGCCGTATTCTTGGAAGATGACGCCGCGGTCAGGCCCCGGACCTTTCACCGGCTTGCCATCGATAAGCACGTGACCCGAAGTCGGCTGAAGAAAACCCGCGACCATGTTCATCATCGTGGTCTTGCCGCAGCCCGACGGGCCTATGACCGATACGAATTCGCCGTTACCGATTTCGTAGGAGACGTTATCGACAACCTTCACGGGGCCGCTGTCGCCAGAAAATTCAAGCGCGACGTTTTGAAACGAAATACGGGCTGGGTGCTTCACGCGATACGATCCTGCCAGGAAACCAGCCGGCGCGTGAACGCGCGGATCGAAAGGTCCATCGCTAGCGCGATGAAGCCGATGCAGATGATGCCGACATAGATTATGTCGAGTTGGAAGAACGACGAGGCGTTCTGAATGAGCGCGCCAAGACCTTGTTGTGCAGCGATAAGTTCGGATGCAACCAGCGTTGCCCATGCAACGCCTAGCGCAACGCGTAACGCCGTCAACATGTGCGGAACGGTGAGCGGAATGATTACCTTACGGAAGATTTCGCTGTCGGTAGCGCCGAGTGTACGCGCGACGCGCACATAGATCGGGCTGATCTGCGCGATGCCTTCGTACATAACGATAACGCCCGCGAAGAAGGATGCGTAAAAGAGAATTACGACCTTCGCGAACTCGCCGATGCCGAAATAGACGACGACGAGCGGAATGAGGGCGATCGGCGGCAGTGCACGGAAGAAGTTGATCAACGGATCGATGAAGCTTCGGATTTGCTTGTACCAGCCGAGCACAAAGCCGACCGGGACGGCGAGCGTAATGCCCAAGGTGACACCCAGAAAAACGCGCTGTGTAGACATCCAGATGTCTAGCGGAAGCCGCGCTTGCGTCAGCAGTTCCCAGAAGCGGGTGGCGACAGCGTGCGGCGTCGGGATCAAGGCCTCGTTGATCAGGCCCGAATAAGCGAGCCCGTACCAAAGGCCGACAATGACGAACCACGGCGCAAGAATGAGCGCGACGCGCTTTAGCATCGGGTTGCCTCTTTCATGGATGAATAGTACTATAGTTAGAACTTTTAGCACAAGCAGCCGTGCACAGATCATTTGGCGATAGTCCGGTACCCCGGTACTCACAGCTTGCGGACCTATTCCGCGGGCGAATTTCGCGTGGGATATGGGCTAAGGGGCAGGCGCTTCCGACGATCGAGCAGCTCACGCGTGAATTCGATGTCGCGCGTGTAACTGTGCGGCAGGCGATCAATCTGCTTGCGCGCGAAGGGTTGGTGTCGCCGGAGCGGGGCCGCGGTACTTATGTCAATTCAGTTCCGCAACGCTCGCCTTCGCTGCGCTTGGGCATGACGTTGCGCGATCTTGCGGACGTCTACCGGCACGATAAGCCGCAGCTAACGCTGATCGAACAGGCATCGGCGATGCCGCGTCTGGTGCCCGAAGACGGCAAACCCGCGCCGTCTTATCACTTCATGCGGCGTGTCCACTCGCGTAACGGCGAGCGCTATTGCGTCATATCGATTTATGTCGACCAGCGCATTTTCAAGAAGGCTGCAACCCGTTTCCGCAAGGAAACCATTATTCCCGTTCTTCTCGACATACCCGGCCTAAAAATCGCGCGCGCTAGTCAAACAATCGAAATCGGCAAGGCCGACATGGAAGTCGCGCGTCACCTCGGCGTCGCCGTAAATACGCCGGTGGCCGAAGTGCGCCGCGTTTGCAAGACGGCTGACGGTACGGTGATCTATCTCGGCGAAGTGACTTATCGCGGCGACTATATCCATCTTGAAATGGACCTGAAGCCGTGACCGCGCGCCAGATCAAGGCGGCACCGATTTCGCCCGCGAGCATTGAGACACTGTTATTTCGCTATCCGGTCGAAACGCCTGTGCGCACGTCGTTCGGCGTGATGCATGACCGGCCGGCGCTGTTCGTCCGCGTTACAGATCAAGATGGTACGGTCGGTTGGGGCGAGGTGTGGTGTAATTTTCCAACGGTCGGCGCAGAGCATCGCGCGCGGCTGATCGAATCCGCATTGGCGCCGCGGCTAGTTGGACAACAATTCAG
>JAKFYO010000079.1 GCA_021730825.1 Hyphomicrobiales bacterium | reverse complement strand
TAGGCAGGCGGGACTGTTGATTTGAAGCACCGGGGCAGCCGGTACTCAGCCTTCGCTGCCGATCTTCCGCTGCACCCGCTTGTCGAAGCGCTCGACGTTCACGACCACGCGCTCATGGGTGCCGCCGCCGATGGTTTCCTTTTCGTCTTCGGCGGAAACGTCGAAAAAGATGTTGCGGCCTTCGACCTTGGTGACTGTCGCGGTCGCCTTGATTTTCATGCCCACCGGGGTTGCCGCAATGTGCTTCACATTGAGAAGGGTGCCGAGGCTTTGATGACCCACAGGCAATAAATGCTCGGCCGCTTTCAGGGCCGCCGCCTCGATCAGGTTGATCATCACGGGCGTCGCCAGCACGCGGATTTTCCCGGAGCCCACGCGCGGCGCGGTGTGCTCTTCGCCCACCGTGAGTTCGGCAATGCCCCTAGTGCCGGGTTTGATGGCGGAAGTGGTGTCGGTCATCGGTGTCCTTTCCTTCTCCCCGCTTGCGGGGAGAAGGTGGCAAGCATCGTAAGATGCGAGCCGGATGAGGGGCTACTTACAGAGTTCATTCGTGATCGAAACTAGCATGCCATCCAAGTTCGCTAGGACATCTGAATTCCAGAATCGTAGCGTCCGATAGCCGCGCTCAGCAAAGTAAGCGTCACGGACTCTGTCCGACGCATTCTCTGCATGTTGTCCACCATCGATTTCGACAAACAGCCGATGCTCGCGACAAATGAAATCGACGACATAAGGGCCGATTGCAATCTGTCGAAGAAACTTATGACCCGATAGACGACGATCGCGTAGCGATAGCCACAACTTCATTTCAGCATCGGTCGAATTGCGCCTTAATCGACGCGCTCTCGCAACCTGTTTCGATCTCGCGCCCCTCACCCGGCTCGCTCCGCTCGCCACCCTCTCCCCGCAAGCGGGGAGAAGGATTTTATTCGTCGATCAAACCCCTACTTCGCGAGCTTCGCCGCTTCGCGGCCCGCGATGCGGCCGGAGAAAATGCAGCCGCCGAGGAAGGTGCCCTCGAGCGCGCGATAGCCATGCACACCGCCGCCGCCAAAGCCCGCGACTTCACCGGCCGCGAACACATTACCGAGCGGATTCTTGCCGTCCTTCAGCACGCGCGACGTTAAATCGGTCTCCAGGCCGCCGAGCGTCTTGCGTGTCAGCACCCAGAGCCTGACTGCGATCAGCGGGCCGGCTGCGGGATCGAGCAGCTTATGCGGCTTCACGGTTCGAATGAGACGATCTCCAATGTAGCCCCGCGCCGAGCGGATCGCCGCGATCTGTAAATCCTTGCCGTATTTATTGTCGAGGTCGCGGTCGCGCGCGGTCACTTCGCGCGTCACGGTCTCGAGATTCACGAGATTCTTCTGCGTGAGCCCGTTCATCTTGGAGACGAGCTCGGGAAGATTGCTCGCGACCACGAAATCTTTCCCGGCATTGATGAATTTCTGCACCGGCGTCAGCGTGCCGCGCCCGCGCTTCAATACGCCCTTGATGCTTTTTCCCGTGAGATCGGGGTTCTGCTCCTGCCCGGAAAGCGCGAATTCTTTTCCGATCACGCGCTGGTTCAAGAGGAACCACGAATGATCGTTTCCGTTCTTGGTGATGTGCTCGAGCGCGCCGAGACCGTCGAAGCCGGGGAACAGCGGCACCGGGAAGCGCTTGCCGGTTGCATCCAGCCAAAGCGGCGTCGGTCCGGAGAGAATGCGAATGCCGTGATGCGACCAGATCGGCGCGTAGTTATCGATGCCTTCCGGGTAGTGCCACATGCGGTCGGCATTGATCAACCGCCCGCCCGCGCGTTCGACCACGCCCTGCATCAGACCGTCGACATGATCCGGCACACCGGAGAGCATCTGCGCGGGCGCTTTGCCCATGTTCGCGGGCCAGTTTTTGCGAACGAGTTCGTGATTGCCGCCGATACCGCCGGAGGTCACGATAATCGCCTGCGCTTTCAGTTTGAAATCGCCGACGACTTTGCGCGAAGACTTTGCCGCGCGTTCGACATTCGAGGCTTCGAGAATTTCGCCTTCTACTCCGTCTTCCATGCCGCCGGAGGCTGAGAGCTTCGTCACGCGATGGCGGAAGCAGAAACGGACCAAGCCCTTCTTCTCGGCCTCGCGTAAGCGCCGCACGAACGGCGCGACCAGCGCAGGCCCCGTGCCCCAGGTAATGTGAAAACGCGGCACGGAATTGCCGTGACCCGTCGCCGTGTAGCCGCCGCGCTCCGCCCAGCCCGGCACCGGAAACCAACGCACGCCTTGTGCATGCAACCACGCGCGCTTCTCGCCGCTCGCGAAATCGACGTAGGCCTCGGCCCATTTTCGCGGCCAGTGATCTTCGTCGCGGTCGAAGGCGGCGGACCCCTGCCAGTCCTGCCAGGCGAGATCGCGCGAATCCTTGATACCCAGGCGGCGCTGCTCGGGAGAACCCACCAGCATCAACCCGCCGAACGACCAGAACGCCTGGCCGCCGAGCGACTGCTCCGGCTCCTGATCCAGCAGAATGACTTTTTTTCCGGCGTCCGCGACTTCCGCTGCCGCAACCAGCCCGGCCAATCCGCCGCCGACGACGATGACGTCCGCGTCCATTTATTCCTCCCGTTTATTCCGGACTTACGGCGACTTTACTTGCCGCTGCTATTTCCCGTCAGTATAGCCTAGCGAAACTCCTCGCCACGCGCGACCAGCCCCTCACTTTACGCAACATCCGACAATGCAAAAGCTGCCTCCTCGCTTCAATCACATCCTCGTCCCGATGATCCTCACCTTCTTTATGACGGCGATCGTCGCGGCGGTTTCGACTGCAATCGCAGTCGGTCTCAATCTGGTGGCGTTGCGCATCTGGCCCAGCGCATGGATGGCGTCATGGGCGATCGCGTTTCCGTCGGCATTGCTCGTGCTGCCTTTCGCGCGCTGGCTTACGAGTTTACTCGTTCGTCAGAAATAGCAGGCGTCAACTTTTCTTGAAGGTGCGCGCAACATAGGCGCGGATATTCTCGGCGGTTTCCGGCGCGGTCCAGACCTTCATGATTTTCTTTTTCAAGCCGGAGCGATCATTGCGTAAGAATTGCATCGCCGGCGCGCGGGTGTGCAGCTTATTCGCGGCGAAAGCCTCCGGGCGGATCGCGGCGAGTTGCGCGGCCTTCTCCATTGCCCGCACCATCAGTTGATCCGCGCTCACGGCCTCGTCGGCAAAGCCATTGGCGATAGCGCCCTCGGTATCGAACGTTTCGCCGGTCGCGGTGAATTTAGGAAAATGCATCGGCGAGGTCGTCGCGCGCAGCACTTCAAACGCGAACGGCGGAAACGGCAGCCCGACCAGTAATTCGGTGACCCCCATGCGGCCGGCATCTTTTGCGAGCACGCGATAATCCGCGCAACAGGCCAGCACGCATCCGCCCGCGATGGCATGCCCGTTGATCGCGGCGATGACCGGCTTCGGATGGAAGAAAATCTCTTCGTATAATTCGTCGATCGCAAACACAATCGACCTGAGATACTTCTGTCCGCCCTTCGCGGCACGCAGAAGATCGACGCCGGCCGAGAATATCTTCCCTGAACTTGTGATAACGACGGCCCGCGCGCCGGACCTGGCGAGACGCTTGAACTCTTTCTTCAGCGCTTTACAGAACTCGACATCGATTGCGTTCGCTTTGCCGTGACGCAATTCGAGAACTGCAATGCCGTCCTCGTTCCTGACTTCGAACACTTATTTCTCGTTCTGCTTCTTGTGGTGCTGCATGAACATGAACACCGTGAGCGCGAGAATGATTGCGCCGATGCCGCCGCCCATCAGAAGTAAGTTCTGCGAAGCGTCGCCGACCATGGTGCGGCCGAGAAAATAGACCGCGAGTACGAGGATCACGACGCCCGAGAGAGTGACCTTCAGATCGTCGATGCTTTCGACTACGAGCCATTGCGGCAGCGGAATTTTGTCCTGGATGTAAAGCTGGTAGAGCCCGATTGCGACAATATGGAGCACGGTCACAAGCAAGAACGCATCCACGGATTCGATCGCGACGAGCATGAGTTGCTTGGTATCGGTCTCCCAGCGGATCAGCGCGATCACGGCCTCGGCGATCTCCCAGAGCGAATGTGCAAGCAGCGCCGTCGCAACGAGAAAAGTGCCGACAATGGCGAGCAGCATGGTTCCGCGCGCCAGCAGCACGAAGAAGCCGAGAAACGGCCGCTCTTTCAAAGCGAGCCGCCAATCGATGTCTTTCTGCAAAGGCAGCTTCTGCTTGCGCGGTGCGTTGGCCATCTCAGACTTCCTTCGTCATTTCACGCAGCTTGAACTTCTGGATTTTTCCCGTCGAAGTCTTCGGCAGTTCGACGAACACAATGTGACGCGGCACTTTATAGCCTGCGAGATTGGTCTTGCAGTGCGCGATCAGCTCGTCCTTGGAAGCACTCTTGCCGGGCTTCAACTCGATGAAGGCGCAAGGGGTTTCGCCCCATTTGTCGTCGGCTTTGGCGACTACGGCTGCCGCCTGCACGGAGGGGTGCTTGTAGAGCGCGTCCTCGACTTCGATCGAGGAGATATTCTCGCCGCCGGAGATGATGATGTCTTTCGAGCGGTCTTTGAGCTGGATGTAGCCGTCCGGGTGCATCACGCCGAGATCGCCGGAATGAAACCAGCCGCCGGCAAAAGCCGCGTTCGTGGACTTCGGATTCTTGAGATAGCCCTTCATCACCACGTTGCCGCGGAACATCACCTCGCCCATCGTTTCGCCGTCGCGCGGCACCGGCTTCATGGTGTCCGGGTCCATGACCTCCAGGCCCTCAAGCGGCGCAATCGTCACGCCTTGCCGCGCCTTCTTCGCGGCCTGCGCGGCAGGCGGAAGCAGATCCCATTCCTGATGCCAGTCGTTCACCGCAGCCGGGCCGTAAGTTTCGGTGAGACCGTAAAGATGCGTGACGTTGAAGCCCGCGTCTTTCATGCCGGAGAGCACGGCTTCCGGCGGCGGTG
Organism: Hyphomicrobiales bacterium; assembly: GCA_021730825.1. Taxonomy (GTDB): domain Bacteria; phylum Pseudomonadota; class Alphaproteobacteria; order Rhizobiales; family Xanthobacteraceae. The sequence continues at coordinate 404 of JAKFYO010000079.1, read as the reverse complement.
CTGCGGCGGTGAAAAATTCGACTACATGCGGCAAGGGCTTTTTTTCTGCTTCCGGCGCGTTGAGCAACGTCGCCATCACGATCGGCGCGCCGCAAAGGTGCGTGACTTTGTGTTCCGCGATCAGATCGAACATCAGCGACGCGCGCACCTGCCGCAGACACACATGCGTGCCGGAGCAGACCGAGATCGACCACGGGAAGCACCAGCCGTTGCAGTGAAACATCGGCAGCGTCCAGAGATAGACCGGATGCTTCGGCATGCTGCCGGTTAGCACGTTACCGGTCGCAAGCAGCGCCGCACCGCGATGATGATAGACCACACCCTTCGGGTCGCCGGTCGTACCTGAAGTGTAATTGAGCGAAATCGCGTCCCACTCGTCGCCGGGCGCCTGGCGCGCGTAATTT
>JAKFYO010000160.1 GCA_021730825.1 Hyphomicrobiales bacterium | reverse complement strand
GACAGTTCACGATCTGTCCGCGCTCTGCATCGGGACATCCGACCACGCCGCATTCTGCGACCGCCGGATGCGAGAGCAACACTGACTCCACTTCAGGACCCGCGATGTTGTAGCCCGCGGAGATGATCATGTCGTCGGAGCGCGCCTGATACCAGAAGTAGCCATCCTTATCGCAGAGATACGTGTCGCCGGTGATGTTCCAGCCGTCCTCGACATATTTATTCTGCCGCTCGTCAGCGAGGTAGCGGCAACCTGTCGGCCCGCGCACCGCGAGGCGGCCCGGCGTATTCGGCGGCAGCGCATTGCCGCTCTCGTCGATGATCTTCGCGTAATAGCCGGGGACGGGTTTTCCGGTCGCGCCGGCACGCAGGCTTTCCTCCGGGGAACCGATAAAAATATGCAGCATCTCGGTGGAGCCGATGCCGTCGAGAATTTTGATGCCGGTCGCCGCGTGCCACGCTTCCCATGTCGCTTTGGGAAGCGCCTCGCCGGCCGACACGCATTTGCGCAGCGATGAAATATCGCGGCCTTCGAGCTTTCCGAGAACCGCACGATAGGCCGTTGGCGCGGTGAAGCAGACTGTTGCGCGATACTTTTCGACCGCGGAAAGCAGTTCGTCCGGCGTCGCCTTTTCAAGCAACACCGTCGAAGCGCCAACATGCAACGGAAAGAACACAAGGCCGCCGACGCCGAAAGTAAAGGCAAGCGGCGGCGAGCCGATGAAGCGGTCATCCGCATTGGCCCGCAGCACGTGTTTGCCATAGGTGTCGCAGACCGCAAGCAAGTCGCGGTGAAAGTGCATGGTGCCTTTAGGCTGGCCCGTGGTGCCGGAGGTGAAGGCAATCAGGCAGACGTCATCGGCGGCAGTGTTGCAGGCCGCGAAACTCTCGTAGCCACGCTGCGCCATTAGGGTTTCGAGACCGCCCTGACCCCAGTATGCGACCTTGTTCAGACCCGGCGAGAGCGGCTTTGCTTTCTCCATTTCCTCTGCGAGGCGAGCATCGCAGAGCGCAAATTGAATCTTCGCTTTCTGGATTGCATAGGAAATTTCCTTCGCGCGCAGGAGCGGCATGGTCGCAACCACGACACCGCCTGCCTTCAGCACCGCAAAATAACTCGCAACCATCATGACGTTGTTCGCGGAGCGCAAAAGCACGCGATTGCCCGGCACAAGACCGAGATCGTTCACGAGCACGTTTGCGATCCGGTTCACGCGCTCTTGCAGTTCTGCGTAGCTCAGCGTCTCAGTAGCCGTGACGATGCAGGGTCTGCCTCCGAAGCCGCGTTCGACGGCCTTATCGAGCAACTCGACGCAGGCATTCAGCCGTGACGGATATTGAAGCTCCGGCAGATCGAATACGAATTCGGGTTGAAGCTCTCGCGGCGGAAGGTTGTCTCTTGCGAAGGTGTCGATATGGGCGCTGGCAAACATCCGAACCTCCTCCATTCTTCAGCTCTGCGTGACCGCGATACGTACGCTGGTCTTCAGCTTGCCAAGCATTTTTGTAAGCGCCACGCATTCACTCTGGGTAAGTTCGCCGAACATCGCGGCAATCCAGTCTTTGTGCTCCTTCGCCATGCGCGCGAATTGCCGCCTGCCCTTCTCGGTGAGGCTCACGATATGCGAGCGGCGGTCGCTCTTGTGTTGCTTGCGCGAGATAACTTCTTCGGCGAGTAGCCGGTCGACGAGGCCGGTGACGTTGCCGTTCGTCACCATCATGCGCTGCGAAAGTTCGCCGAGCGTCATGCCGTGCGGTTTGCGCTCGAGTTGCGCCATCAGATCGAAGCGCGGCAATGTTACGTCGAAGCGCTCGCGCAGGCGGCGGCGGATTTCGGTCTCGATCAGCGAGTTCGTTGCAAGCAGCCGCAACCAGAGCCGCAACTCGGCTTTGTGATCGCCGGGGGCATCGGCAATCTTGCTTTCGGCGTCCAGCGCCGCGGACTGTTCGAGCTCCATCGGAAGACCTCGAGAGACTTGCAGTGAAATTACTTTAAGCCTAAACTATTTTTCCTGCAAGCGGCGAAAACACGAGGTTTTCCGATGCGAATCGCAGTCGTGGGCGGCGGACCGGCCGGCGTTTATTTTTCGATTCTCGCCGCCAAAGCATGGCCGAACATCGAGATCGATGTATTCGAGCGCAACCGCGCCGACGATACCTTCGGCTTCGGCGTGGTGTTCTCCGACGAGACACTCGACACCTTCGAGAAGTACGACCGCGAGAGCTATCAGGCGATCGCCGATAATTTCGCCTACTGGGACGACATCGAAATTCATTTCAAAGGCAGCCTGCACCGCATCGGCGGCAACGGCTTTTGCGGTTGTGCACGCACAACTTTACTCAAGCTTCTGCACGATCGTGCGCGCGCGCTCGGTGTGAAACTTAACTTTGAAACCGAGGTCGATCCGTCGCTCGCATCGCTGGATGGTTACGATCTGATCATTGCCGCCGACGGCTCGAACAGCCGGATACGCGAACAGTTTCGCGAGCACTTCAGCACCGACATCGACTTCCGCCCGAACAAGTTCACCTGGATGGGCTCGACGCGTTCCTTCGATGCGTTCACGTTTTTCTTCAAGGAAACCGAATTCGGCATCTTCATCGCGCATTGCTACCAATATGAACCGAACCGCTCGACCTGGATCTTCGAGGTGCAGCCCGAAACATTCGAGCGCGCGGGATTGGCAAATCTCTCGGAAGAAGAGTCCGCGCGTTTTATCGAGAAACTTTTTGCGAACGAACTCCAGGGTCACAAACTGATCACGAACCGCTCAATGTGGCGGAATTTTCCTCGCGTCGCGAACGAGCGCTGGATCATGAATAACGTGGTGTTGCTCGGCGATGCCAAGGCGACCGCACACTTTTCCATCGGCTCCGGCACCAAGTTAGCCATGGAAGACGCGATTGCGTTGTTTCAATCGCTCGAAAAAAAGCGGCTGGACGTTCCCGCAGCGCTGCACCATTTCGAAACCTCGCGCCGCGAGGACGTCGAGAAGACGCAACACGCCGCCGATGTTTCGCTCGTCTGGTTCGAGCATGTGGACCGCTTCTGGGACATGGATCCGCGGCAATTCGCTTTCGGCCTCATGACGCGCTCGAAAGCGATCACCTGGGACAATCTGCAGCTCCGCGCGCCGGAATTTATCGGGCAAGCGGGCGAGATGTTCGCGCAAGGTGTTGCAGGGGCTGACGCAAAACACCCCGTACCGCCGATGTTTCAGCCGCTTAAGCTTCGCGACATGGAAATTCCGAACCGCGTCGTGGTCTCGCCGATGTGCCAATACTCGGCCAAAGACGGCGTGCCGAACGATTGGCATCTCGTGCATCTGGGTAGCCGCGCGATCGGCGGCGCCGGGCTTGTCTATACCGAGATGACGGACGTTTCTGCCGAGGCACGCATCTCGCCGGGCTGCGCCGGCATCTACACTGACGAACAGGAAGCAGCATGGAAGCGCGTCACCGATTTCGTGCACGCAAATTCTGCCGCGAAAATCTGTCTCCAACTCGGCCACGCCGGCCGCAAGGGCGCGACCAAGCTGATGTGGGAAGGCATCGACGAACCGCTCGAGACCGGCGCATGGCCGATCATCGCGCCCTCGCCGCTTCCTTATTATCCGCACAGCGTACGCCCTCGCGAAATGACGCGCGCGGACATGGATAAAGTGAAAGCGGATTTCGCGCAGGCGGCTGAGCGCGCCGAACGCGCGGGCTTCGACATGCTCGAGCTTCATTGTGCGCACGGTTATCTGTTAGCCACCTTCATCTCGCCGCTGACCAATCAGCGCCGGGACGAATACGGCGGTTCGCTCGATAATCGTCTACGCTTTCCGCTCGAAGTTTTCCGCGCAATCCGCGAAGTCTGGCCGATCGCAAAGCCGATGTCGGTGCGCATCTCGGCGACCGACTGGAAAGACGGCGGTATCACGGGCGAAGAATCCGTTGAAATGTCCCGCGCTTTCGCGCGCGAGGGCTGCGACCTGATCGATGTCTCGACCGGGCAAACAGTTTATGACGCCGAGCCCGTCTTCGGCCGCATGTTCCAAACGCCTTATTCGGATCAAATCCGCAACGAAGCGAAGATCGCGACCATGTGCGTCGGCAACATCACGACGGCCGATCAGGTAAATACAATTCTCGCCGCCGGCCGCGCCGATCTGGTCGCGCTCGCGCGTCCGCACCTCGTCGATCCCAATTTCACGATGCGCGCCGCAGCCTGGTATGGCGTCGATGCCATCGCATGCCCGCTGCAGTATTTGCCGGGTAAGGATCAGTCGTTCCGGACTGCCGTGCGGGAGCGCGCCGATCTCGCGGAACTTCGCCGTAGAGTAAAACCGCGCAGTCATCAGCGCGGCGCGCGGAAACAGGCCGCGGAATAGATCGATTAAAAACGACAGCCTTACTTCCGCAGAGCGGGCTGGTTGCTGCGCTGCATCATGCGGCCGATTCGCGCTGCGAAGATTTCGGGCATCGCCGCCGCTTCGCAACTGCCGCATCGCTATTGACGAATGGTTCGCAAGTGCCTGAAAGTCTTAGGCGATGGCTCTCGAAGCCAGCGTGCAAACCGATCACGGGTGTGCCGACAGTTATCGGCGTCAAATGCGAAAAGCGAAGAACAAAAACAAAGCGCGGCGCACCAATCGGTCGCAAAATTCCTTGGGAGGAAAACTACGATGAAATGGCAAATGCCTAAGAAACTGCTCGGGCTCGCCGCCGTTGGCCTCGTCGCCAGCGCCGGTTATCTCGCGCTGCCGACGAAAACCGAAGCGCAGGGCAAGACGATCCGCATCGCGTATGTCGATCCGCTCTCAGGTCCGATGGCCGGTATCGGCGACACGGGCTTGAAGAACTTCCAGTTCATTCTGGAACAGATCAACGCCAAGGGCGGTGCGAACGGCCAGAAGCTCGAAATCGTTCCGTTCGACAACAAGCTGAACGCACAAGAGACCATCGTGCAGGTGCAGAAGGCCATCGACGACGGCATCCGCATCATCACGCAGGGCAACGGCACTTCGTTCGCGATCGCGATCTCGGAATTCGTGACCAAGTACAACGAGCGCAACCCCGGCAAGGAAGTCGTCTATCTCAACTACGCCGCGGTTGACCCGATTCTGACCAACGACAAGTGCAGCTACTGGCACTTCCGCTGGGACGCGAACACCGAGCAGAAGATGGCTGCAATCACTGCCTTCCTGAAGGACAAGAAGGAAGTGAAGAAGATGTACCTGATCAATCAGGATTACGCCTTCGGCCAGGGTGTACGCGCGCTGGCAAACAAGATGCTGAAAGAGCGCCGTCCTGACATCGAAATTGTCGGCGACGAACTTCACCCGCTCGCCAAGGTCACCGACTTCTCGCCCTATGTCGCCAAGATCAAGGCGTCTGGCG
>JAKFYO010000267.1 GCA_021730825.1 Hyphomicrobiales bacterium | reverse complement strand
CCGTGAATAGTTGCCAGAAGCGGCGGCGTGCCGCGAAACTCAAACCGCTTGCCGCGTGCAGAACACCACGCCAGCGGCGGGCCGCTTCTGCCCAGCGCGCGAAGCCCATCGGCAGCATCGCCTCGATTTTCGCGCGGATGGCTTGTCCGAAGACGGGTGCCGCGCCATCCGTGGAAATTCCGATCACAAGCGGCGAGCGATTCACGATCGAACCGAATGCGAAATCGCAATACGCAGGCTTGTCGATTACATTAACGGGGACGCCGGCCGCCCGCGCGGCTCCTGCGAAAGCCGCCGACTCTTCATCGGTTTTAAATGTGCCGACTGCAATAGCAGCACCTGAGAAATCCTCATTACACCAGTCGCGCTCGTGAATGACGATGTTGCATGCAAAGTCTACGTCCTTTGCAAGCTCGAGCAGGTCGGCACTTACCTTCGGCGCATAAACGTCGACCTTTGCGCCTGCTGCGGCAAGAAGCTCTATCTTCCATACGGCACCCATGCCGTTTGCCGCGACCAACGCCCGCTTGCCATCAAGCGCGAAGAACACCGGCAACCGGGCGAGCTTGCCCATGCGCGCGGGCTTTTCTTCAGACGGTTTGCGGCGTTCTGACATCTTGCAGAATCCTTTTCAGTTCAGGCTTGCATGAGCCGCAATTTGTTCCCGCGCGCAGCAACACGCCAATCTGTTCGACGGTATGGGTGTTCTTCGTTTCGATCGCGTCCCGGATCGCATGAAGCCCGACACCAAAACACGCACAGACAACCGGTCCCGTATCCGGCAGCCCGTTCGCGTTTTTTCCTGAAAGAAACAACTTGCGGTCTTTCGTTTCGATGCGCTGGCGCGACAGCATTTGCCTTACCGCATCCCAGGTCATGTGACTTTCGGCGGAACCCACAAAAAGCGAAAACGTAAGGCGCGTTCCTGCGATATGCGCGACGCGATAAACGCCACGCTTCTCGTCGTCATACTCGATAATTTCTGTGCTGGGTTCGCGGTTTCGCGCTGCATACTCGCGCCACACCGCTAGACCATCGTTTCCTGCGAAAAGCGCACCCTCGCCGCCCTCCAGCGTCACGCGCGTCCAATATGAACTCTCCGGCAGACTGAACGGCTTGCAAGCAATCACAAACCCAAATGATGCGAAGCCGACCGCTTCTATGGTAACTGCGGTCGCTTTTGCTTCCGGTTGCCCGGAGAAAGGGTCCGTCGCGGCGGCAACGAGGTCGCCCGGCCGGGTCATCGAAGTATTCGTCCTGCTCCAATGGATCGGCACGAAGAGTGAGCCCGCCCTTTGACCCTCATCGATCTTCACACGGAAAATCGCTGCGCCGTGCGCGCTTCGTACGCGCGCGAACGCGTAGTCTGTCAATGAGAACCGACGCGCGTCGCCGGGATTCACTTCGACAAACGGCTCGGGCAGATGCTGCCCGAGACGCGGACTCAACCCTGTACGCGTCATAGTATGCCACTGGTCCCGAATGCGCCCGGTGTTAAGGCGCAGCGGAAATTCTTCCGACGTCTCCCCCTGAAGCTTCGGGGTTTCCGGCGCCACGAACTTGGCCCGGCCATTCGCGGTGTAGTAGCCGCCATTTTCGAAGAATCGTGTTTTCGGCTGTTCATCCTTCAAGCGGCGGGGCCAGATTACCGGCTCAAGTGCGTCATAAGCCTCGTCATCGATTTTTTTCAACGCGCCGATGTCGAAGTCGCGGGTTTCTTCGTTCTCGAACGCAGAGAGTGCTGCATGCTCGCGGAATATATCTGCCGCGGATGAATAGGAGAACGCCTGCTCGAACCCCATCCGGCGGGCGACATCGCTCACAATTTTCCAGTCCGGCTTTGCTTCACCCGGCACCGAAAGAAACGCACGCTGCCGCGAGATACGGCGTTCGGAATTCGTGACCGTGCCGTCCTTCTCGCCCCAGGCAGCCGCTGGCAACAAGATATGAGCGCCGCTTGCAACCGTATCATTCGCGATCACATTCTCGGAAACGACGAAGAGATCAAGTTTGCGCAACGCATCGGCAACGGCGGCCGCGCGCGGCAGAGAAGCCGCCGGGTTCGTCGCCATCACCCAAAGCGCCTTGATCTCACCACGTTCGATCGCCTCGAACATCTGCACGGCCTTCAGGCCCTCGCGCTTTGCCATCGCGCTCGCATTCCAGAAACGGCCGACGCGATCGATGTCTGCCGGGACGAAGTTCATGTGCGCCGCAAGCTGATTTGCGAGACCGCCGACTTCACGTCCGCCCATCGCGTTGGGCTGGCCGGTCAGCGAAAACGGCCCCATCCCTGCCCGGCCGATACGCCCGGTTGCGAGATGACAGTTGATGATTGCGTTCGCCTTGTCAGTGCCTTGCGCGGACTGATTTACGCCTTGCGAGAACGCGGTGACAACACGCTTGGTCGTCCTGAATATCTCGTAGAATGTGAGAATGTCCTTGCGCGACAACCCGGTCTGCAACGCCACCGATTCAAGCGATGGTGCGATCTGTCTCGCGCGCGCAAGCGCTTGCTCGAAGCCCTCCGTATGCGCGGAAATATACGCGAAGTCGAGCGTATGACAGTCGGCAAGATCGGCAAGTAGCCCGGAGAACAGGACGGTATCCATGCCGGGAGCGATTGCGAGAAATAGATCAGCTTCTTCTGCCGTTGCTGTGCGCCTTGGATCGATCACAACAAGTCTGGTGCCGCGCTTGCTTCTGCTCTCCATCATGCGGCGGAACAGAACCGGATGGCACCAGGCTGCATTGGAGCCGACAAGCACGATTAGATCGGCTTCGTCGAAGTCCTCGTAAGAGCCGGGCACGGTATCCGCGCCAAACGCCCGTCGGTGCGCCGCGACCGAAGACGCCATGCAGAGCCGCGAATTCGTATCCACATTCGCGGAGCCGATGAAGCCTTTCATCAGCTTGTTCGCAACGTAATAGTCTTCCGTGAGCAACTGCCCCGAGAGATAGAACGCGACAGCATCCGGCCCGTGTTGCTCAATCGTCGCTTTGAAGCCGTTCGCGACTTTATCCAGCGCTGCATCCCAGCTCGCGCGCTGTAACTTGCCTTCCGTGTCACGAACTATTGGATGTAGCAGGCGTGTCGCAAGCCCCAATGTTTCGCCGAGCGCCGAACCCTTCGAGCACAGCTTTCCGAAATTCGCCGGGTGGTCCGGATCTCCTGAAATCTCCGCGCCGCCGAGCCCGTCAGGCCGCGCAAGCACTCCACAGCCGACACCGCAATACGGGCAAGTAGTACGCACCGAAACCTGAAGCGGCGCCTGCATGTTCATCAGTAAACATCCGCCTGATAACGGCGCACTTTCTTGAGCGCGTTCACATAAGCGACGGCGTCTTCTGCCGTGCGACTTCCATGCTGGGTAACGATTTCAACCAAGGCGCGCTCGACATCCTTCGCCATGCGCTTGGCGTCACCGCAGATGTAGAAGTGTGCGCCCGCCTCTAACCATGCGAAAAGCTCTGCGCCCTCCTCGCGCATACGATCCTGAACATAAATTTTCTCGTTACCGTCGCGGGACCAAGCGAGCGTGAGACGCGTGAGCAAACCAGTCGCCTGCATGCCGGAGAGCTCATCCTGATAGAAGAAATCGCAATCGCTCCGCTGATGACCGAAGAAGAGCCAGTTTTTTCCTTTCGCTTTCGACGCCATGCGCTCTTGGAGAAAGGCGCGAAACGGCGCGATGCCGGTGCCGGGCCCAACCATGATGATCGGCGTATCGGGGTTTTCAGGAAGGCCAAAACCGTGCGCACGCTGGACATAGACCCTCAACGCGCCGCCTGAATCAATTCCATTTGCCAGAAAATCGGAGGCGACACCGCGCCGCTCACGCTCGCCGATCACGTAACGCACGAGATCGATGGTGAGCGAGATCTTGCCGGGGTCGGCTTTCGGGCTGGACGAGATTGAATAGAGCCGCGGCTGGAGCGGCTCCAGCGCTTCGACGAAGACCTCAGGATCGGGCCTGATGCCCTCGAACTTCTTTACCGCGGCCAGTACGTCGAGCGTTGCCGCGTCTCCATCCGGGTCTTCGCCGGCGGCAAGCGCTTTTGCTTTCTTTCGCCGCTCGCCGCCGACGAGCAACGAAATCAACTGAAACAAAGAGTCCGGCGCCGGGGATAACGAAATGTCCTTGCACAGCACTTCGCGAAGCGGCTTGCCACCGATATTTGCATCTGGCCGCGCACCGATCAGCGCAATCACGGCGTCCACGAGACCTGAATGATTTTCCGGGAAGATACCGAACGAGTCGCCGGGTATATAGTCGAGCCCGGTACCCCCGAGGTCGAATTCAACATGATGCGTGCGCTTTTCCGACTTCGCGCCGTTCAGGAGATAACGCGCCGACAGCTTCGCGGTTACCGGATTGTCGCGCGAACGGCCGGGTGCGGTGACCGGCATTTCTTTCGGTGGCGCTTCCGCTGAAGGTTCCGCCGCCGGTGCAGTATCGCCGAATTCCTCAAACAGTTTTTTCAACATCCGGTTGGTTTCTTTACCGCCCGGAACGCAGAGATTGAGCCGCTCTTCCTTCTTCAAAAAAAGCGCGTTGGAATAGTCTTCGCAGTTATAGCCGCACTGTCCGCAATCCTGCTGCGCCATCGCTGCCATCATCTTGCGGCGAATCGGCTTTCCTTCCGCGAGCTTCATGCGATCGGCAAGCGGCATGGTCTGATCGTGCCAGGGCGCCTCGCCGTCGTCGCCGTCGTCAAGCGGGCCCTTCGGCACGTCCAGCATCAGACCCTTGGTCTGATCCGGGTTAAGGGCGGTCACCTGATCCAGCGAAACGAGGCCCGCAAAGAACCCGTTCAACCAGGAGCGTTGCTCGTCGGAAAACGGTGCGCTTTCGGGTACGATCATCGGCAGGATCGGTTGTGCGCTGACCGTCATTCGGCGGTCTCCGCATCGAAGATCGTTCGCAGCGCCTCAACTTCATGACGTTTCGAGAATGCGAGAAAGTTCTCGTCATTTCCGCTTCGTTTCGCGAGATAGCCTTTCAGCATCTTCTCGATTGTGTGCGGAGCATCTTCCGCTTTGACGTCGCGATAGATTTCGCGGCCGATGGCGGCTTCCTCGCCGAAACCTCCGCCGATATAGATGTGATAGCCCTCGACCGTGTCGCCCTCACCGCCGGTTTCGACGCGCGCGCCAAGAAGACCAATGTCGCCGATGTAATGCTGCGCGCAGGAATGATGGCACCCGGTGAGATGAATGTTCACCGGACCGTCGAGCTGCACGCGCGCCTCGCAATGATCGGCAATGGCAGCGGCATGGCCCTTCGTATCCGACGCCGCAAAGCGACAACCGGTATTGCCGGTGCAGGCAACAAGGCCTGCGCGGACAGAAGCCGCCTTCGTGGTCAGACCGAGTTTTTCAATCTCCGTTTCTGCAAGCGC
>JAKFYO010000354.1 GCA_021730825.1 Hyphomicrobiales bacterium | reverse complement strand
GCCGCAAGCTGCGCAACCGCAAGATGCATGTCGGTTGCGATGCGATCGAGTTGCGCGGCGCAGCGCTGCTCCGCTTCCTGCTTTGCCGCTTCGAAGCCTTCGCGGAACGAATTTTTCTCGGCATCCTCAATGGCCGCGCGCGCATTGCCGGAAAGGTCGCCGAAGCGTCCGTTGCCCCCGAACTCGAGGTCGAAGAGATATTTCGCGGGAGATTTCGAGGTTGCCGTGTTCATCAATACACCAGCTCGTCTTCGGAGTTGCCGCTTTTCACGATCATGATCTCGCCCTTGTCGGCAAGATCCTTGGCGGTCGAAATCAGGAGCGCTTGTGCCTCGTCGACTTCGCGCAGCCGCACAGGGCCCATGTTCTGGAGGTCGTCGAGCATCAACTTCGATGCGCGCTGCGACATGTTCTTCAGGAAATATTCGCGCACGTTTTCGGTTGCGCCCTTGAGCGCGATCGTGAGCTTGCCCTTGTCGACTTTGCGTAGAAGCGTCTGGATCGCACCGGAATCGAGCTTCACGAGGTCGTCGAAGGTGAACATCAGCGTCTTGATGCGTTCGGCGGATTCTCTTTGCGAGGACTCCATCGCGGAGAAGAAGCGCGACTCGGTCTGGCGGTCGAAGAAGTTGAAAATTTCCGCGATCGGCGCGTAGGGATCGCGCTTGCTGGTCGAGGAGAGCGTGGACATGAATTCGCTGCGGAGCGTCTGCTCGACGCGCTCCAGCACGTCCTTCTGCACAGATTCCATCTTGATCAGGCGGTTGATGACATCGAGCGCAAGCGGCTCCGGCAATACGGCCAGCACGCGCGCGGCCTGCTCGGAGCGGATTTTCGACATCACGACGGCGATGGTCTGCGGGTACTCGTTCTTCAAATAATTCGCGAGTACGTCTTCCTGCACGTTGGAGAGTTTCTCCCACATGTTACGGCCCGCGGGGCCGCGGATTTCTTCCATGATCGCGTTGACGCGGTCGCTCGGAAGAAACTGCGTGAGCAGCTTTTCGGTCGCGGTGGTGTTGCCGAGCAGGCCGCCGTTGCCGGAGAGCTGACCGACGAAATCGACCAGCAAGGTATCGACGACGTTGGAGTCGATCACGCCAAGGCGTGCGATCGCGACGGAAATCTCTCTTATTTCGTCCTCGTCCAAGAGCTTCCAGACATCCTGGCCGTGCTCTTCGCCGAGCGAGAGCAGCAACACTGCCGTACGTTCAATGCCGGTGAGCGGCTTGCCGTTATGGATCGGCGAAGCTTTCTTCGGCTTGGCGTTCATGGCGGGCATTGCGTTCATGGCCTAGCTCACGCGACCTTCTCGTTCATCCACTGGCGGAGAACGGAAACGGTTTCCTGCGGGTTGCTCTGCACGAGCTCGCCAACTTTCTGCATCGACTTCTGATGCGCTTCGCCCGTGATCTGCGCGGATTCGATCATGCGGGCGGCGGGGCTATCGTTGCGCGGCTGCGAAGGGTCGGCGGAAGGCACGGTCGTTGGCGCGGCAATGGCGGGTACATTCGCCGGGTTGCTTGCGGCAATCGGCACGCGGCTTTCATCCGGCGTGACCACGCGGCGGACCAGCGGGCGCACCACAAAGAGCAGCACCAGCAAGCCGAGAATCAGCATCACGCCGATTTCGACCGAGCGCATGATGTCGTCCGTGGTGAAGCGCAGCATCGAGAGGAAGCCGGTGTCGCCTTTGGTTTCCGCGATCACGGTCGGCTCGGCGAAGCGCAGGTTCACGACTTCGATCATGTCGCCGCGCTTCTCGTTGAAGCCGATGGCGGAGCGCACCAGCGCCGTGATGCGCTCGAGATCTTCCTTCGAGCGCGGGGCATAGGTGACTTCGTTGTTGGTGCCCTTGGTGTAGAGACCATCGACCAGGACCGCGACCGAGATGCGTTTCACGCGGCCGGGCTCGAGCGTTTCGGTGCGCGTGGTGCGGGTGATCTCGTAATTCACGACTTCTTCGGTCTTGCGGGAGTTGTCGCGCGGCTGAGGGTTCTGCTGTTGCTGATTACGCGGCTGGTTGTTGCCGGGAATTTCGTTCGAGACAGTCACGCCGTCGTTGTTCTGCGTGCTTCCGGTCGCGGATTGCTCTTCGCGGGTCTGGGTCGAGCGCACGACGCGCTGTTCAGGATCGAAGCTGTCCTGCGTTTGTTGTACGCGCGTGTAGTCGAGCTCGGCGGAGACGGTGACACGCGCGCGGTTTGCGCCGACGACGCTCGTGACAATCGCGTCGATCTGTTCGCGGAGCTTGCGCTCGAAAGCCGTGTTGCGTTCGTCGAAGCCGGAAATACCCGCACCGGTCGGGTCGCCGGAGCCGTCGGCGAGCAACTGGCCGCGTTCGTCCACGATGGAAATGCGTTCGGCTTTCAGGCCGCGCACCGCGCTTGCCACCAGATGCCGGATCGCGCGCACCTGCGACATTTCGAGCGAGCCGCGAACCTGCAACACGATGGAAGCCGAAGGGTCCTGCCGGTCGCGCGTGAACAACTGGCGTTCGGGAATCACGAGATGGACGCGGGCAGCCGCGATGCGGTCGATGGAGCGGATGGTGCGGGCGAGTTCGCCTTCCAGCGCGCGAACGTGATTGACGTTCTGCACGAAAGACGTGGTGCCGAGGGTGTCGGTGCGGTCAAAGATTTCGTAGCCGACGTTGCCGCCGCGCGGCAGACCGGTTTCCGCAAGCCGCATGCGCGTACGTGCAATACGATCCTTAGGGATCATGATGGTCGCGCCGTCGCCCTTGATTTCGTACTGAATGCCTTGCGTTTCCAGTTCGCGGACGATGCGGGAAGAGTCGTCGAGGGTAAGCTCCGTGAAGAGCGGTGCCATTGCCGGCGCCGAAACGCGGGCGACGATGAAGATAAAGAAGAAAATCAGGGCGGCCGCGACGGCGCCCATAGCGGCAAGCCTCGCGGCGCCCAAGGTGCGGACGAACTCGACGATTCCGTTCAAAGAACTCTCCCCAGCACCCCCCCCAAAGCAGGGGTCACTAGGCAGAAATTGCCTGTCTTATGGTTTCCAAATGGTTAACGCGTTAAGATTGCTTAGGATTCCGAGCGCTAAGTTCCAATTTGGTAATTAGGTAGTGGAAACCGCTATAACGGTATCTTAATACCTTTGGTCACGAACTTGGCATTTGCCGCGACGTTTTGGCCCTTCCTTGATAGGTTTCTAAAGAGGAATGTACGCCGCGATTACGGAATCGCCGGAAGCAGGCAATCTTGAAGTCATCCGATTACGACCATTTGTTCGAAAAGGCGCTGGGGGAGCTGCATTCCGAGCGGCGCTACCGTGTTTTTACGCCGATCGAGCGCGACGCCGCGCGTTTTCAGCGCGCGACCTGGCATTCGCCGGAAGGCGCGCGCGAAATCGTGGTCTGGTGTTCGAACGACTATCTCGGCATGGGCCGCCACCCGAAAGTAATCGAGGCCATGACGAAGGCCGCGCAGGACTGCGGCACCGGTGCGGGCGGCACCCGCAACATCGCGGGCAACAGCAAACATCTCGTCGAACTGGAGAGCGAACTCGCGGATCTTCACCAGAAGGAATCCGCGCTCGTTTTCACTTCCGGCTACATCTCGAACGAGACCGGCATTTCGACCCTCGCGAAGTTGCTTCCGAATTGTCTCATTCTCTCCGATGCGCTGAACCACAACTCGATGATCGAGGGCGTGCGTCAGTCCGGCTGCCAGAAGATGATCTTCCGGCACAACGATCTCGCGCATCTCGAGGAACTGCTGAAGAGCGCGGGCGACCGGCCGAAGCTGATCGTATTCGAAAGCATCTATTCGATGGACGGCGACGTTTCGCCGATCGGCGCGATCTGCGATCTCGCGGAAAAATACGGCGCGATGACCTATCTCGACGAAGTGCACGCGGTCGGTATGTATGGCGCGCGCGGGGCGGGTGTCGCGGAGCGTGACGGCGTGATGGCGCGGGTCGACGTGATCGAAGGCACGCTCGGCAAGGCCTTTGGCGTTGTCGGCGGCTATATCGCGGGCAAGGCTGCTATCTGCGACGCGGTGCGTTCGTTTGCGCCGGGATTTATTTTCACGACGGCGCTGCCGCCGGCGATTGCCGCCGCTGCGAGCGCCTCGATCAGGCATCTCAAGACCTCGCAGTTGGAACGTATCGGCCATCGCGCGCAGGTCGCGCGCGCAAAATCAGAAATGTTCAAGGCAGGTCTGCCGGTGATGCCGGGCAACACGCATATCATTCCGCTGATGGTCGGAGACGCGGCGGCCTGCAAGGCAGCGAGCGACATGTTGCTCTCCGAGTACGGCATCTACATCCAGCCGATCAATTATCCGACCGTGCCGCGCGGCGCCGAGCGTCTGCGCGTGACGCCGTCACCGCTTCACGACGATAAGTTGATCGCAGAACTGGTCGATGCGCTGGTCGAAGTCTGGAACAAGCTCGGGCTGACCTTTGCCCGCACGCCGCAGGCGGCGGAATAGCTTAGGCCCGCTTCGCTTTCCCAACACCGAGATAGCTCTCAAGAACCTGCGGCTGTTTGCGCAAATCCGCGCTCATGGCCTCATGCACAATCATGCCGCGCTCAAGAATTACCGCGCGGTCGGTGACGCTTAAGATTTTCTGCGCGTTCTGCTCGACCAGAATTGCGGAGAGCTTTTCCTCCGCAATGATGCGGCGAAGGGCTGCCAGCAGTTCATCGACGATGATCGGCGCCAGGCCCTCGAGCGGCTCGTCGAGCAGCAGCAATTTCGGATTCAAAACGAGCGCGCGGCCTACCGCCAACATTTGCTGTTCGCCGCCGGAAAGCTGATTGCCGAGATTGCCGCGGCGTTCGCCGAGGCGCGGAAACATCTGGAACACACGCGCGGCGTCCCACTTTCCTGGTAATGCTACCGCAGTGAGATTTTCCGCGACGGTCAACGACTTGAAGATATTGCGCTCCTGAGGCACCCAGCCGATGCCGGCTAATGCGCGCTGATCCGGCCGCAACCAAGTAATGTCGTTTCCGTCGAGGAAAATTTTTCCGCCGAAGCGTCGCGTGACGCCTACGATCGTGTTCACGAGCGTGGTCTTGCCCATACCGTTGCGGCCGAGAAGTGCCAGCGACTGGCTCTGTCCCACGATAAGCGAAAGCTCGGGCAGCACGACCGCCTCGCCATAGCCCGCCCGCAGATTTTCGATGCGAAGGATTTCAGTCATCGGTGCGCTCGCCGAGATAGACCGCGCGCACGCGCGGATCGTTTTCGATTTCCTTCGGCTCGCCTTCGACAAAGAGCTTGCCGTCGACCAGCACCGAGATGCGGTCGGCAAAGCCGAACACGATATCCATGTCGTGCTCGATCAGGAGCACGGTGACGTCTTTAGGAAGCGCTGCGACCGTTTCGAGAATTTCGTGGCGGTCGGTTTCCGGCACGCCGGCGGCGGGTT
>JAKFYO010000277.1 GCA_021730825.1 Hyphomicrobiales bacterium | reverse complement strand
AATGCAAGGCGCTCGAACACTACGATTTTAGCGACACCGACATCTGCCTGATGTCGGCGGGCTCGTCGGTCTCGAAGGAGTACTCGCCGAAGATCGGTGCTGCCGGCTGCGTCGTGATCGATAACTCGTCGTGCTGGCGTTACGACAACGATGTGCCGCTGATCGTCCCGGAAGTGAATGCCGATGCGATCACCGGCTACACGAAGAAGAACATCATCGCGAACCCGAACTGCTCGACCGCGCAGCTCGTGGTCGCGCTGAAGCCTCTGCACGATGCCGCGAAGATCAAGCGCGTCGTGGTCTCGACCTATCAGTCGGTGTCGGGTGCCGGCAAAGACGCGATGGATGAACTCTTCAACCAGACGCGCGCGATCTACGTGAACGACACCTCTGAGCCGGAGAAGTTTCCGAAGCGCATCGCCTTCAACGTGATCCCGCACATCGACGTCTTCATGGAAGACGGCTTCACGAAGGAAGAGTGGAAGATGACGGTCGAGACCAAGAAGATCTTGGATCCCGCGATCGATCTGACCGCGACCTGCGTGCGCGTGCCGGTGTTCGTCGGCCATTCCGAAGCGGTGAACGTCGAATTCGAAAACCCGATCTCCGCCGATCAGGCGCGTGACATCCTGCGTGAGGCGCCGGGTCTACTCGTCATCGATAAGCGCGAGCCGGGCGGCTACATCACGCCGTTCGAAGCGACTGGCGAGGACGCAACTTACATCTCGCGCATCCGCGAGGACAAGACCGTGAAGAACGGTCTCGCGTTCTGGTGCGTATCGGACAACCTGCGCAAGGGTGCCGCGCTGAACGCGATCCAGATCGCGGAAGTGCTCGTGAACCGCAAGCTGGTGCAGCCGAAGAAGAAGGCGGCGTAATTCCTGTCATTCCGGGGCGCGAGCTTTAGCTCGCGAACCCGGAATCCAGTGCTACAAATTTCTGTTTTTCAGTTTTGCCCTGGATTCCGGATCGCCGCTGTGCGGCGTCCGGAATGACGACAAGACTAAAACCTCGGCGCTGCAATCGCAGCCGCGTGTTCGGCTTTCGCGATCGGTACAAAGTCTTTCTTCTGCTCGTCGTAAACCAGAAGATCGCCTTCGGCCACGCCGAAGTAAGCGCCGTGCAGCTTCAGTTTGCCGCGGCCGACAAGAATGTTGACGCAAGGAAACGTCATCAGGTTCTTAATCGTGAGCAGCACGGAGGCCTTCTCAAGCCGCGTGAGGTACTCGCGCTCGCTCTCGTTATGCGCACGGCGCGGCATGCTTTGCACCGCGGGTTCGATCAGCTTCATCCAGGTGCCGATGAAGTCGCCGGGCGACAGCGGCTCGATGTTGTTCGCGTGCGCGGCGATGCCGCCGCATTGTGCGTGTCCGAGCACCACGATGTGCTTCACGCGCAGTGCCTGCACCGCGAATTCGAGCGAGGCCGAGACCGCGCGCGTCGCGCCATCCGGCGAATAAGGCGGCACGAGATTGGCAACGTTGCGCGCGACAAAAAGCTCGCCGGGTGCTGCGTCGAAAATGGCTTCGGGCGACACGCGGCTGTCGCAGCAGCCGATCACCATGATTTCGGGTTTCTGCCCGCGAGCCGCCAATTCCCTGAAGCGGTGCTGCTCCTCGGGCAGGCGGTTGGTCAGGAAATTGCGGTAGCCTTCGGAAAGCCGTTCTGGGAAATCCACGCGATCTGTTCCTCGTGACCGGTTTCCTACGAAAGAAAGCACCTGTGCCGCCACGTCAAGGGCTTGGCATGCGGGATGCACGGGCGCTAGGAGAATGGCTCATTTGTTGAGGGGTGCTGTCTATGCCGTCGTCCATTCGCCCGCGCCGTAGCGTTCTCTATATGCCGGGTTCGAACGCCCGCGCGCTGGAGAAGGCGCGTACGCTTCCTGCCGACGCGCTCATTCTTGATCTGGAGGACGCGGTTGCGCCCGACGCGAAAGTTACCGCGCGCGAGCAGGTGATCGCGGCAGTGAAGGCCGGCGGCTACGGTAAGCGCGAAATTGCGATCCGCGTGAATGCGTTTTCGACGCCGTGGGGCATGGACGATTTCAAGGCGGCAGCGGACGCAAATCCGGATGCCATTCTGGTGCCCAAGATTTCGTCGGCTGACGATATGAATGATATCGCCCGCGCCCTGGCGCAGGTCGGATCGGGCGGACGCACACGAATCTGGGTCATGATCGAGACGGCGCTCTCCGCATTCCGGCTTCAGGAAATCGCCGCCGCCGCGAGAAACGACAAGACCCGGCTTTCGGTTTTCATTCTAGGCACCAACGACTATGCGAAAGAAACCCGCGCCAAGATCACGCGCGGGCGCGCGGGACTGATCCCGTTTCTTGCGAACTCGGTCGCAGCAGCGCGCGCTTATGGCATCGAAGTGATCGACGGCGTTTATAACGACATCGCAAACATCGACGGCTTGAAGGAAGAGGCAGGGCAGGCGCGCGATCTCGGCTTCGACGGCAAGACCATCATTCATCCGAGCCACATCGCGCCATGCAACGAAGCGTTTTCTCCGAGCGAGGAAGAAGTCGCGGCCGCGCGAAAAGTGGTCAGCGCCTTCGAGCAGCCCGAAGCCGAGGGCAAAGGCGTGTTGCAGATTGATGGCCGCATGTACGAAATTCTCCACGCGGAGATCGCGAAACGTACCGTTGCAGTCGCCGACGCGATCAAGCAACGGGAAGCAGCGCAATGAACCCGGTTGTGACCAAGGCCAAGACCACTGCGGGAAATTTCTTCGAGGATTTTTCGCTCGGGCAGGTCATTCATCACGCAACGCCGCGGACGATCACCGAAGGCGACGTCTCGCTCTATAGCGCGCTCTACGGCACGCGCTTTGCCGTGCAGTCGGCGGAGAGTTTCGCGAAGGCGATCGGCTACAGCCAAGCGCCGGTCGACGACCTGCTCGTCTTTCATGTCGTCTTTGGAAAGACGGTGCCGGACATTTCGCTGAACGCGGTCGCAAACTTAGGCTACGCCGCCTGCCGTTTTCTCAGCCCCGTTTATCCGGGCGATACGCTGACGGCAGTCTCCGAAGTGATCGGGTTGCGCGAGAACGCGAACAAGACTTCCGGCGTCGTTTATGTGCGCTCCACAGGCTTCAACCAGAACGGCGTCGAGGTCTTGGATTACGTGCGCTGGGTCATGGTACGAAAGCGCGACGAGCATGGTGCGGCACCTGAAGCGGTGGTGCCGAAATTGCCGTCCGCGATTGCGCCCGACATGCTTGGCAGCGGCCTGCCTACGATCAACACGCGCGAATATAACTTCCGGCTCGCAGGTAGCGAGCATCGCTTCGAGGATTACGCGCCGGGCGAGCGCATCGACCATGTAGACGGCATGACGGTGGAAGATGCCGAGCAGCAGATCGCGACCCGGCTTTATCAAAACACCGCGAAAGTTCACTTCAACAATTTCGCGCAGAAGTCGGATCGCTTCGGCAAGCGCCTGATCTACGGCGGTCACGTGATTTCGCTCGCGCGGGCGCTTTCCTTTAACGGGCTTGCGAATGCGTTTCATATCGCCGCGATCAACGGCGGGCGGCATGTAGCGCCGTTGTTTGCGGGCGATACGGTGTTCGCATGGACGGAAGTCTTGGATGTACAGGAGCTTCCTGCTCGCCGCGATGCTGGCGCGCTGCGCCTGCGCACGATTGCGACCAAGGATCGTCCTTGCGCCGATCATCCCTATAAGAACGGCGACGAGTACGAGGCGGGCGTGATCCTCGATCTAGATTATTGGGCGCTGATTCCAAGATAATTATTGTCATTCCGGACGCGCTTTAGCGCGGTCCGGAATCCAGGGCGGCAAGCGCAAGCGGCTCTGGATTCCGGGTTCGCTCGCTTTGCTCGCACCCCGGAATGACAGGGAATTACTCTTCCTGCGCGCGGAGGTGGGTCACCAGTTCGCGCGCGAACGTCGGCAATTCTTCTAACTTGCGCACGCAGATCGTGAGGTCGCGCTCGGCCCAGCTATCGGTCAGCGTCACCGAAGTAACCGCCATCGAGAGCGCGGCGCGACGCGCGGTTGTTTCCGGCACGATGCCGATGCCGACATTGCGCTCGACCATGCGGCAGACCGCGTCGAAGCTGCGAAGCTGAATCCGGAGCCGCAGCGGCCGCCCGATACGCGCGGCTTTGTCGGCAAGAAAGCGCTGCAACGCGGAGGCGCGATCCAGCCCCACGAAATCGTGGTCGAGCACCTGCGCCAGCGAAACGCGGTCGCGCACCGCAAGCGGATGATCGTGCGCGACCACGAGTACGAAGCGGTCGCGGCGGAACGGATAGGTTTCGAGCGAGCCGGAATCGACCGTGCCCGCGACGATGCCGAGATCGGCGACACCTTCCGCGATCAGGCTCACGATTTCGTCCGAGAGCCGCTCCTCCAGATCGACGCTGACCTTGGGGTTCGCGGCGAGAAACGAGGCCAGCGCCTCGGGCAGAAACTCGGTCAGCGCATTCGTGTTCGACAGCACCTTGATCTGGCCGGCCTGGCCGCCTGCGAATACGCCAAGCTCCTCGCGGAGCTTCTCGGCCTGCTGCAGCATCGAGCGGGCGTGGGCGAGCAGGATGCGGCCAGCTTGCGTTGGTGCCACGCCCTGCCGGCTGCGGGTGAGAAGCGGCGCACCTAGGGCCTCTTCCATGTTGCGGATACGCGTGGAGGCTGCGGCGAGCGCCAGATTCGCCCGTTCCGCGCCATGGGTAATCGAGCCCGCGTCGATGACGTGGCGGAAGAGACTTAGGTCGGAGAGGTCGAATCGCACGTAGGCTCCGAATCCGAAGATTGCCGCTGGTATGCCAATCCTTCGCTTTTTACGAAGGAACACTACGCCAAATAAGGCTTGTGAGGAAGTTCGTGGGGAATATGTTTCGCGGAACACGAAGTCAGAGCCGTTCCAAACTATGTGGATTGCCCGGACTTCCGATTGCAGCGCCGGCAATCGCGGCCAATTCTCCGGCGCTCATGACAGAGAACCAGCGATGACCGACACGCCGGCGCGCCCGCGCCCCACTTCGCCGCATCTGACGATTTACCGGATGACCTGGACGATGGTGATGTCCATCGTTCACCGCATCACGGGGTCCGCGCTCTACTTCGGAACGCTGCTGCTCGTCTGGTGGCTGGTCGCTGCTGCGAGCGGCGCGAAATATTTCGATACCGCGAATGCCTTCTTCGGCAGTTGGTTCGGGCAGCTCATCCTGCTCGGCTACACGTGGGCGCTCATTCACCACATGCTCGGCGGCATTCGCCACTTCATCTGGGATACGGGGCGCGGACATGGTCCGGAGCGGCAGGCGCTTGCGCGCATGACGCTGGTCGGCTCGGTCTCGATCACCATTCTCTTGTGGGCGCTTGCCCTGGTTCTCCGGAGCTAAAGATGCGCACGCCTCTCTCACGCATTCGTGGCC
>JAKFYO010000187.1 GCA_021730825.1 Hyphomicrobiales bacterium | reverse complement strand
CCGGTGCGCGCACGATGCCTACCAGCGCCGTGAAGACGACAAGCGACATCACGCGAGGCTTCAGCAACGCCCAATAATCTTCGACACCGGCAAAGCCCGGAAGGCTTTCGGCGCGGACGGTGCGTTCTTCGGAAACCAGCGACATGATGTTTTTCAGTTCGACTTCGACTAACTCAAAAGAAGACGGAACCACGTCTTCCTCTCAATAACGCTACCGGCGGGCCTAAGCCCGCCGGTCTTACTCAGCCCGGCGAGAACCGGAAATTATTTCACCTGCGGCAGCTTATCGAAGGTGTGGAACGGCGGCGGAGAAGAAACCGTCCATTCCAGCGTGGTTGCGCCGACGCCCCACGGATTGTCCGCTGCCTTCTGCTTTCTCGCGAAGGCATGGATGATCACGATGAAGAAAATCACAAGACCTGCAAGCGAGATGTAAGCGCCGATCGAGGACACAAAATTCCAACCTGCATAGGCATCCGGATAGTCCGCATAACGGCGCGGCATGCCGGCAAGACCGAGGAAGTGCTGCGGGAAGAAGATCGTGTTGACGCCGATGAAGGTCAGCCAGAAGTGCAGCTTACCGAGCCATTCGGAATACATGTAGCCGAACATTTTCGGGAACCAGTAATACCAGCCCGCGAAGATGCCGAAGGTGGCGCCGAGCGACATCGTATAGTGGAAGTGTGCGACGACGTAATAAGTGTCGTGGAAAGCGCGATCGACGCCCGCATTTGACAGGATCACGCCGGTCACGCCGCCGAGCGTGAACAGGAAGATCAGGCCGATCGAGAACAGCATCGGCGTCGTGAAGCGGATCGAGCCGCCCCACATCGTCGCAATCCAGGAGAAGATTTTCACGCCGGTCGGAACCGCGATCACCATGGTCGCGACCATAAAGTAGGCCTGCGCGGTCGAGGACATGCCGACCGTGTACATGTGGTGCGCCCACACGACGAAGCCGACGACGCCGATCGCAACCATCGCGTAAGCCATGCCGAGATAACCGAAGATCGGCTTCTTCGAGAAGGTCGAGATGATCTGCGAGATGATGCCGAATGCCGGCAGAATGAGAATGTACACTTCGGGGTGACCGAAGAACCAGAACAGATGCTGGAACAGGATCGGATCGCCGCCGCCCTTCGGATCGAAGAAGGTGGTGCCGAAGTTACGATCGGTGAGCAGCATCGTGATCGCGCCAGCGAGAACCGGGAGCGCGAGCAGAAGCAGGAACGCGGTCACGAGCACCGACCAGACAAAGAGCGGCATCTTGTGAAGGGTCATGCCCGGTGCGCGCATGTTAAAGATCGTGGTGATGAAGTTGATCGCGCCGAGAATCGACGACGCGCCCGCCAAGTGCAGCGAGAAGATCGCAAGATCCATCGCCGGACCGGGATGGCCCGCCTTTGATGACAGCGGCGGATATGCAGTCCAGCCGCCGCCGAAGCCCAAGCCGCCAGAGGGGCCGCCAACGAACATGGAGGCGACCAGCAGGATAAGCGCTGCGATCAAGAGCCAGTACGAAATGTTGTTCATGCGCGGGAACGCCATGTCCGGCGCGCCGATCATCAGGGGCACGAACCAGTTGCCGAAGCCGCCGATCAGCGCGGGCATGATCATGAAGAACACCATGATTAGGCCGTGTGCGGTGACGAAGGCGTTGAACATATGCGCATTCGGGAAATACTGAAGTCCCGGATACATCAGCTCCATACGCATCGCGACCGACAAAAGACCGCCCAAGACGCCTGCGAAGATCGCCGCGATCAGATAAAGCGTGCCGATGTCTTTATGGTTGGTCGAATAGAGCCACCGCGTGATGCCGTAAGGCGCGCCGTGATGGTCGTCGTGGTGATCGTCTTGAGCGTGGGCTTTGGCGGCTTTTGCCATGGCTTGCCTCGATACTTTCCGCGCAGTTCGCGCGCTTAGTTTTTCGGTTGTTCTTTGACGGTGGCGACGAGCGCCGGGTTCGGTTCCGGATTGGCCGCGAATTTCTTTTTCGCGTCTTCAAGCCACTTGTTGAACTCGGCTTCCTCGACGATGCGGATCACGATCGGCATATAAGCGTGGTTGATGCCGCAAAGCTCCGAGCATTGGCCGTGGAACATGCCGGTCTTGGTCGCCTTGAACCAGGTTTCGTTCAGGCGGCCGGGAACTGCGTCGATCTTGATGCCGAACGACGGCATGGCGA
The DNA here is from genome assembly GCA_021730825.1 of Hyphomicrobiales bacterium. Taxonomy (GTDB): domain Bacteria; phylum Pseudomonadota; class Alphaproteobacteria; order Rhizobiales; family Xanthobacteraceae. The sequence continues at coordinate 3,247 of JAKFYO010000187.1, read as the reverse complement.
ACGCATGCAGGATGCCTTCAGCAGTGACCTGCACGCGAATGATCTTGTTCACCGGCAACACGACTTCGTTGTCGACTGTGAGCAAGCGCGGCTGATTGGGCTTCAGGTCTTTATCCTGCACCATCGACGAAATGAAATTGAAGCCGCCGTGATCGGGATATTCATAAACCCAGGTCCAGCCCGCGGTGCCGGTCGCCTTGATCGTGATGTCGGCCTTCGGAATGTTGAGCTGGTCGAACAGAAGGCGGAACGACGGGATCGCGATTGCAACGAGAATAATGACCGGGATCACGGTCCATGCGACTTCGAGCATGGTGTGATGCGTCGTGGTCGAAGGAACCGGGTTCGCTTTTTCGTTGAAGCGCACGAAGATGATGATGAGCAGCACGAGCACGAAGATCGTGATCAGCGCCGAGATGATCGTGAGCCAGGTATGGAACTGGTCGATCTGTTCCATGATCGGCGACGCGGCACCCTGAAACGTCATCTGCCACGGCGAAGGCTGACCGGTGCCTGCAAACGCTTCCGCGCCCCACCCGATCGCGACCACCGCTGCCAAGGCAGCTACCGCGAGCCTGCGAATCGCCACACCCCAAGCCTTCGTCATTGTTACCCCGTCTCCAGAATTCACGCCGAGCCGAGCGGCGGCGGGCCAGAAAGAAGGCCCGGAATCTTCAGGTCAAACTACCACCGGACCTCTAGCCCCGGAACGATCCCCAAGGCGGCTCATTGCCGCGCATTCCAAGGGTTTTTCGCGCCGAAAGCGCCGTCAGGACCGGCCTTCCGGCCAGATGAACCATACTCCGCAAGGAGCCGCAACGCCCTGCCCCGTCATTCGTCCGGCTATGCCCCATTCTTGACATGGCGTGGCGGCGATGTACCCGCTTCTTACGACAAACGGGCGGAAGGCCCCTCGCGATTCGCGGGCCCGGAGAGATGGATGCGGACAGTTCCCGATGCGCGATTTTCCTTTCGCGCCGCGCTGGCGGTGTTTCTGGCGGCCGCGCTTTTCCCCGCCGCCGCGCAAGCGCAATACGGAACGGTAAAGTCCGTCCATAACGACTGGCAGATCCGTTGCGAGACGGCGCCTGGAGCGCCCGGCGAGCAATGCGCGCTGGTGCAGAGCGTGACGGCGGAAGACCGGCCCAATGTCGGGCTGACCGTCATTATCCTGAAGACCGCCGACCAGAAGACCCGGATTCTCCGGGTATTCGCGCCGCTCGGCGTGCTTCTGTCGAAGGGCGTCGGGCTCAATATCGACCAGAACTTCATCGGCAGCGCGAATTTCGAGCGCTGTCTCCAGAACGGCTGCATGGCGAACGTCCAGATGGACGAAAAACTGATTGCGCAGCTCAAGTCCGGCAAGCAGGCGATATTTCTGATCTATCAGACGCCGGAAGAAGGCATCGGTATTCCGCTCAGCCTTTCCGGGTTCAGCGCGGGCTTCGACCGCCTCGATAAGACGCCCTAAATTTATCGCTCACGCTTTTGGCGTCGACAGCACGATCGCGTTTCCGATCATGACGAGTGCCACGCCCAGGAAAGCGTAGATCGTCCAGACATAGCCTTCGAAGAAGGTCGAGAGCACGAGTGCTACGAGCGGCATCAGCACGGTGACGTAGCCGGTGCGGCCGGTGCCAATGCGGCCGATCAGCGTGACGTAAGCGAAGAAGCCGATCGCGGTGCCGGCGATCGCGAGAAACAAAATCGACAGCACATATTTCGGTGTCCATTCGACAATAAAGGGCTGGCCCTTGGCGAGCGCGAACAGCGCAATGAAGACGGTGCCGTACAACATCGACCATGCGTTCGCGGACAGGACCGGAAGCCCCCTCGCCTGAAATGCCGCCGAGAACATATTGCCGGTCGAGAAAATAAAAACGGATAGCAACATCAGAAGAACGCCGGTCAGCGTTCCGGCCTGCCCGTCGATGGCAACGATTTTCGGCCCGAACAATAGCGCGACGCCGATCACGCCTATCACCGCGCCAGCAACGATCCTCTTGTTCAACCCGCCACGGCCGAGCAGCGCTGCGTAAATCGGATTCACGACCGCCATCAGCGAAAACAAAATCGCTAGCAGTCCGCCGTTCAGGTGAAAGCCCGCGTAATAGGCGGAGACGAAGTTGAACGAGAACATGGTCGCGCCGAGAATCATAAAACGCACATGATCCTCGAGCGGAAAACGCACTTTTCCCTTCACCGCGATCAGCCATGCGAAGACGATCAGACCGCCGAGCAAGAAGCGCCAGACCGCGGAAACCTCGGGCGAGACGACGCCAAGTTGCAGGCGAAGCGGCAACCACGCCGCGCCCCACAGAATGACGACGGTCGCATAGAGCGTGTAGTCGGCGGGAGCGAGAGCGCCGCTGGGCTGCTGTTTCATTCGATATCAGTACGCGAGCAATTCGAAGGCGGGATCGACCGAGCCGCCCCAGATGCCGCGGTAAAGCGAAAGCAGTTCTTCCGCCGGTGTGGTGCCGCGCTCGACGACAAGATCGAGCGGTTCCAGAAAATCCGACTCGTCACGGCCGTCGTAGAGCTTGCGCTCGCGCCGCACGAGACCATTGCGCGACAGCGCAAGAACTTCACGAGCGATCTCGCGCACAGTGCGGCCTTTAATTTTCGCGTTCAGTCCGAGCTTCGGCACATCCGCCCGCAACTGCTCACGCTCGGCGGCGCTCCAACCTTTCGCGATTTCCCATGCAGCGTCGAGCGAAGCTTCGTCGTAGAAGAGTCCGACCCAGAACGCAGGGAGCGCACAAAGGTTTTTCTGAGAACCGGTGTCGGCGCCGCGCATTTCCAGATAGCGCTTCAACCGCACTTCCGGGAAAATCGTGCTCAGGTGATTGGCCCAGTCGGAAATCGACGCGCGTTCGCCGGGAACGGCAGGATGTTTTCCTGCGAGCAAATCGTGGAACGACGAACCGGCGACGTCGATATATTCCGAGCCACGCTTGATGAAATACATCGGGACATCGAGCGCGTAATCGACATAGCGCTCGTAACCCATGCCGGGCTCGAACGCGAAAGGCAGCATGCCCGAGCGCGCATTATCGGTATCTTCCCAGATGTGCGAGCGATACGAGAGATAACCGTTCGGCTTGCCTTCGGTGAACGGCGAGTTCGCGAACAGCGCGGTCGCGATCGGCTGCAGCGCGAGCGACACGCGGAGCTTCTTCACCATGTCGGTTTCGGTCGAGAAATCGAGATTGGCCTGCACCGTGCAGGTGCGGAACATCATGTC
>JAKFYO010000366.1 GCA_021730825.1 Hyphomicrobiales bacterium | reverse complement strand
GTTCAGCGCCCGCAAAAAATAGGCTACAACCGGCTCCACTCATGGAGGCCGCGCCTTGGTAGTCCTGAACCGCATCTATACGAAGACCGGCGACGACGGCACGACTGCGCTGGGAAGCGGCGAGCGACGGCTGAAATCCGATCTGCGCGTCGAGGCCTATGGCACGGTGGACGAAACCAATGCCGCGATCGGCATCGCGCGCCTGCATCTTTCCAAAGAGCCCGAAGTCGAAGCGATCATGAACCGCGTGCAGAACGATCTGTTCGATCTCGGCGCCGACTTCGCGGTGCCCGAAGGCGAGAGCGCGCCGAAAGAACGGCTGCGCGTGGTCGAAACACAGGTGACGCGGCTGGAGTCCGAGATCGACCAACTCAACGCATCGTTGAAGCCACTGCGCTCGTTCGTGCTGCCGGGCGGCGAACCGTCCGCCGCCTATCTGCATCTCGCGCGCACGATTTGCCGCCGCGCCGAGCGCCTCGCCGTCGATCTGTCGCAAAAGAAAAGCGAGAAGGTGAACCCGGCCGCGATCCGCTATCTCAACCGTCTCTCCGATTTGCTCTTCGTCGCCGCGCGCTACGTCAATGGCCGCGGCGAGCGCGACGTGTTATGGGTTCCGGGCGCGAACCGCTGAGCAGTCACGATGGTTTTTCTTCCGGTCTATGACTACAACCAGTTGCGCTACATCAAGCGCCCCTACGTGACGTGGGCACTGCTCGCGTCCAACATTCTCATCTATTTTTTGTTTCAGTCCGGCCTCGTCTTGAACTGGGACGAGTTTATAAATCGCAATTACGGATTCATGCCGGCGTCGATCCTCTCGAACACCCGCTTCGTCGCGGACATTCCGCTGATCGCGCAGGTGCCGGGCATCAAGCTCTTTACTTACATGTTCCTGCACGGCGACTTGGGTCACCTGTTCGGCAACATGATTTTCCTCTGGGTCTTCGGTGACAACATCGAAGACGCGATGGGCCGCTTCCGCTATTTCCTGTTCTACATCGCCTGCGGTGTCGCGGCGGGTCTCGCGCATTTTCTATCGCAGACCACTTCGACCACGCCTCTGATCGGCGCATCCGGTGCGATTTCGGGACTGCTCGCCGCCTATCTGATATTGTTCCCGCGCGCGAAAGTCTGGGTGCTGTTCTTCACGCGTATCCCGATCAAGCTGCGCGCGTTCTGGGTGCTCGGCATCTATCTCATCTTCAATATCGTAATGGCGACCGCGCGCGGCATGGATAATGTCGCATGGTGGGCACATATCGGCGGCTTCGCGGCGGGCGCGGTTCTCGTCGTGATGATGCGCCGGCCTGAAGTCGGCCTCTTCAAGGGCGAGCCGGACACAATCGCCGCAGTGGGTGACGCAGCGACCGTATCGCCGGTCGAGCCGGTAGCTAGCGGCACGACCGAAGCGCCGGTTGCGCAGATGGATGCGCCGACGGTCATCGTTCGCGTTGACAGGCCCAAAGGCGAGCCATAGTTTGCCCGCCGCACCGCAACAAATGGGCAGCGGATGAAAGTCTTAGTCGCAGTAAAGCGTGTCATTGATTACAACGTGAAAGCGCGCGTGAAGCCCGATGGCTCCGGCGTCGATCTCGCAAACGTCAAGATGTCGATGAACCCCTTCGACGAAATCGCCGTCGAAGAGGCGATCCGTCTGAAGGAAGCCGGCAAGGCAACCGAAATCGTCGCGGTTTCCATCGGACCCGCACAGGCGTCCGAAACGATCCGCACCGCGCTCGCGATGGGCGCCGATCGCGGCATCCTGGTGAAGAACGACGGCGCGGTCGAACCGCTTGCGGTCGCAAAAATTCTGAAGGGCATCGTGGACGCGGAAAAGCCGAACCTCGTGATCCTCGGCAAGCAGGCGATCGACGACGACAGCAACCAGACCGGCCAGATGCTGGCAGCACTCTTGAACTGGCCGCAGGGCACCTTCGCATCGAAGGTCGCGCTCGAATCCGACAGCGTGAATGTCACGCGTGAAATCGACGGCGGCTTGCAGACCGTGAAGCTGAAGTTGCCCGCGATCGTCACCACCGACCTGCGCCTGAACGAGCCGCGCTACGCTTCGCTGCCGAACATCATGAAAGCGAAGAAGAAGCCGATCGACGAAAAGGCGCCCGGCGATTACGGCGTCGATGTCGCGCCGCGCCTGAAAGTCATCAAGACTTCCGAACCCGCGGGCCGCAAGGCCGGCGTGAAGGTCGACTCGGTGGCAGCCCTCGTCGACAAACTCAAGAATGAAGCGGGAGTGATCTGATCATGGCAACACTCCTGATTGCAGAGCACGACAACAAGACGCTGAATCCGGCGACGCTGAAGGCGATGACGGCGGCGAGCGCACTCGGCGCGGACGTCGATGTGCTGGTTGCAGGCGAAGGCGCGAAGGCCGTTGCCGATGCCGCCGCGAAAATCGCGGGCGTGAAGAAGGTTCTGCTCGCAGATAACGCGGCCTACAAGAACAAGCTCGCCGAACCGATGGCGGCGCTCATCGTGAAGTTGGCTGCCAACTACGACGCGATCGTTTCTCCGGCCACGACGAGCGGAAAGAATTTCATGCCGCGCGTGGCAGCACTCCTCGATGTGATGCAGATTTCCGAAATCACCAAAGTCGAGAGTGCCGACACTTTCCAGCGGCCGATCTATGCCGGCAACGCGATCCAGACCGTGCAGTCTTCCGACAAGAAGAAAGTGATCACCGTCCGCACCTCGACGTTTCAGGCGGCAGGCGAAGGCGGCGGAGGCTCAATCGAGAACGCGGAAAGTGCCGGCGATCCGGCGCTTTCTTCTTTCGTCGGCGAAGAACTCTCGAAATCCGATCGCCCGGAACTGACCGCCGCACGCGTGATCATTTCCGGCGGCCGCGCCATGGCGAATAAAGAAAACTTCGCGAAATATATCGAACCTGTCGCCGACAAGCTGGGTGCCGCAATGGGCGCCTCGCGTGCCGCGGTCGATGCGGGTTATGCTCCGAACGACTGGCAGGTCGGCCAGACCGGCAAGGTGGTCGCGCCCGAGCTTTACATCGCGGTCGGTATTTCCGGCGCGATCCAGCATCTGGCCGGCATGAAGGATTCGAAAGTGATCGTTGCGATCAACAAGGACGAAGAGGCGCCGATCTTCCAGGTCGCCGATTACGGACTTGTCGGCGATCTCTTCACGGTATTGCCCGAACTCGAAAAAGAACTCAGCAAATAGCGAGCGGCCCGCGCGATGAAAGCCTTGAAAAAAATCGGTGTAATCGGCGCGGGCCAGATGGGTAACGGTATTGCCCATGTCTGCGCGCTTGCGGGCTATGACGTAAAGCTGAACGATATCTCCGAAGACCGCATCAAGGCGGGCTTGGCCTCGATCAATGGCAACATGCAGCGCCAGGTGACGAAGGCGTTGATCTCCGAAGGCGACCGTCAGACCGCGCTCAGCCGCATTGCGCCGGCTGCCGCATTCAAGGATCTGATGGACTGCGATCTCGTGATCGAGTCGGCCTCCGAAAAAGAAGAAGTGAAGAAGAAAATCTTCGGCGAGCTTTCGCAGCTGATGCCGAAGGAAGCGCTGCTCGCGTCCAACACTTCGTCGATCTCGATCACGCGCCTGGGCGCGGGCACTGACCGCCCGGAAAAATTCATCGGCATTCATTTCATGAATCCGGTGCCGCTGATGGAGCTGGTCGAGCTCGTGCGCGGGATTGCCACCGATGAAGAGACCTTCGAGGCATCGAAGGAGTTCGTCTCGCGGCTGAATAAGACTTACGCGGTCGCGGAAGATTTTCCGGCATTCATCGTGAACCGCATTCTGCTGCCGATGATCAACGAGGCGATCTACACGCTCTACGAAGGCGTCGGCTCGGTCGAGGCGATCGACAAGGCAATGAAGCTCGGCGCAAATCATCCGATGGGCCCGCTGCAACTCGCCGACTTCATCGGCTTGGACACGGTGTTGTCCGTGATGCAGGTTCTGCACGAAGGTTTGGCGGACTCGAAGTATCGCCCCTGCCCGCTCCTCGTAAAATACGTCGAAGCCGGATGGCTCGGCCGCAAAACCCAGCGCGGCTTCTACGATTATCGCGGCGAAAAGCCCGTTCCCACGCGCTAAGCGTTCCTTAACTCCCGTCGGTCAGTTTGCGGGAATGGATCCCGTCTCCAATCTTGCCGCCGCCTTTGTCTCCTCCAAAGCCGCTGAAATGCAGCAGGCGATGGCGGCAAAGCTCATGAAAATGAACGCGGGTCAGGAAAAGGCTATCGCGCAGTTGTTAGAGGCCGCGAACCAGAACGCAGCGAAGCTTGCCGACGCGGCAGCCGGCCTCGGCCAGAACCTCGACATCCAAGTTTAGTTTTTTCCCATGGTTCGAGACGCGCCACATCGTGGCGCTCCTCACCATGAGGTCAGGAAAGTAAAAGCCTCATCCTGAGGAGCGAGCGACAGCGAGCGTCTCGAAGGATGAGCGTTAGTTCTTCGCAATCGCCGCGCGAATGAGAGCAAGCGCGTCTTCGCTCGCCCACTCCGCCGGTCCCGGCATGAAGCCCAGTTCGCACCCGTCGCGATCGATCAAAATCGTCGAAGGCAGGCCGGGCGCGCGGCCCGCTTGCTTCAACTTCTGAAAAACGTTCGTGGTCGGGTCTTCGTAGTAGATCAGGTTCTTCACCTTGATCTCTTCGAGAAATTTCCGGGGCTTGTCGCCGCCACGCTGATCGAGATTGATCGCGAGCACCGCGAAATCCTTGCCGCCGAGCTCTCGCTCCAGCTCGTCGAGCGCCGGCATTTCCTTGCGGCAAGGCACGCACCACGTCGCCCAGAGATTGATGAGCACCACCCGGCCCTTGAATTCGGAAAGTTCGACGGCCCGGCCAGAGCCGTCCTTGAATTCGAGCGCGATCGCCCGGCGCGGGGTGACGTTCGGCGTGAAAGCGGCCACTTCCCCCTTGGAAAGCGGCATTAACCGCTTAGTGGTCAGCCCGGCGTTAATACAAGAAGCGTCCGAAACGACGCCTGCGTTGCGCGGCAACCCTCCGGTCAAGTATACCCCGGCGAACCCCGCAATCGTGCCGAGGAAAGCCGCAAGCAAGAAATAGCGCGCGCGGCGAAGCCAGTTTACGCGTGCGGTGGTCTCTGGGTTTGGAGCGGTCATCAGGTCAGGCCGTCAAGGTTTCGAGCATGAGTAACAAAATGTGGGGCGGAAGGTTCGCGGCGGGCCCCGACGCGATCCTCGAGGAAATCAACGCCTCGATCGATTTCGACCGGCACTTGTTCGCACAGGACATCGCGGGCTCCAAGGCGCATGCCTCGATGCTGGCCGCACAAGGCATCATTACGGCAGCCGACGCGGACAAAATCGCGCAGGGCCTCGACACCATTCTGGCCGAGATAGAGAGCGGTAAGTTCAAGTTCTCGCGAGCGCTTGAGGACATTCACATGAATGTCGAAAGCCGCCTGGCCGAATTGATCGGCCCTGCCGCCGGACGCCTGCACACCGCGCGCTCGCGTAACGATCAGGTCGCGACCGATTTTAAGCTCTATATCCGCGACACCATCGACGGCCTCGAT
>JAKFYO010000382.1 GCA_021730825.1 Hyphomicrobiales bacterium | reverse complement strand
TGCGGGCTCGGATAGATGGCAGACATATGCCGCACGCCTAAACACAGGTCGAGCGAAAAAGTTCCATACCTGTGACGTAAATTTTTGCGGCGCAGCGCGGCCGCCTTATTTCACCTCAAGCTGATACTCGCGATAGCTCTTCACAGCGAGCAAGCATTGCTTACCTTTTTCCTCGAACACAAAGACATGCACCGCGTCGTTCGCCGTCGTGACGCGGCAGAAAGCGTTCGGCCGCGCGACATCCTTCGGACAGGCCGGAAGATCGAGATGCGGAATGGAGACTTCAAACACCGGATAATTCATCGCGCAGGTTTCTTGCGCCTGAGCGGAAGACGCCGCAAACCCAACGGCGGCCAGAACGATCGCAAGCTTCTTCATAAAAAAATCTCCCGCGAATGAGGTTCGCGGGAGACTAGGAGTGCATGCGCGCGCGGTAAACGGCCCGCGCGAAGATTGGAGTTACTTCAGGTTGCCGCAGAAACGCTGGATACGGCGGCCGGCATCTTCGAGTTCCTTCTCCGACGTCGCGTAGGAAATGCGGAACGCGGGCGATGAGCCGAACGCAGCACCATGCACCACAGCCACGCCTTCGGTGGCAAGCAACTCTTTGGCGAAGTCTTCGTCGTTCTCGATCTTCTTGCCCGAGGGTGCGGTCATGCCGAGCGTGCCCGCGCAGGACGGATAAACGTAGAAGGCGCCTTCCGGCGTCGGACACTTGATGCCCTTCGCCTGGTTCAGCATCGACACGATCAGGTCGCGGCGGCTCTTGAAGGACTGGTTGTGCTTCGCGATGAAGTCCTGCGGACCGTCGAGTGCCGCCACCGCCGCCCATTGCGAGATCGCGGATGGGTTCGTGGTCGACTGCGACTGCAACGTGCCCATCGCTTTGATGAGATTTTCCGGACCTGCGGCATAACCGATACGCCATCCGGTCATGCAATAGGCCTTCGACACGCCGTTCATGGTCAGCGTGCGGTCATAGAGCGAAGGCTCGACCTGCGCCGGCGTCGCGAATTTGAAATCGTCATAGACGAGATGCTCGTACATGTCGTCGGTCAGCACCCACACATGCGGATGCTTCTTCAGCACGTCCGTGACTTTCTTCAGTTCGGCTTCTGAGTAAGCAGCGCCTGAAGGGTTCGACGGCGAGTTGAAGATAAGCCACTTCGTCTTCGGCGTGATCGCCCGCTCTAAATCGGCGGCCTGCACCTTGAAGCCGTGCTCGGCTTTCGTCGCGACCGGCACCGGCGTGCCGCCGGCGAACGAAACGATGTCGGGATAGCTGACCCAGTACGGCGCCGGGATGACGACTTCATCGCCGGGATTGATAGTCGCGACCAGCGCGTTGAACAGCACCTGCTTGCCGCCGGTGCCGACCGTCACCTGGCTCGGCTTGTACTTCAGGCCGTTTTCGCGCTCGAACTTGCGGCAGATCGCAGCCTTCAATTCGGGAATGCCGTCGACCGCGGTGTATTTCGTCTCGCCACGCTGGATCGCGGCAATCGCCGCGTCTTTAATATGCTGCGGCGTATCGAAATCCGGCTCGCCCGCCGAAAGCGCGATCACGTCTTTGCCCGCCGCTTTCATCTCGCGAGCGACGTTGGAAATTCCGATCGTGGGCGAAGGCTTGATGCGCGAGAGCGCATCCGAAATGAAGGCCATTGGTATGCTCCGGATTGCCGGTTTGCGGCGGCGCGGAAAGTAGTCAAAGCGCTCCTCCCCCGCAACCGGAACTTAAGGACTCCCAAGGCTAAAAACACGAGTAAGAATATGCCGGATTCAAAGCTGAGTCGGACATGAACGGTCTTGCGAGCGGCAACTGGCTGACGGCGGAGCGCCTCCGCGCCTATTCGCTGATTCTGCTTGGCCTCGCCACGCTGGCGCTGGCAGCCCTGTTCGCGACCTCGACCGGCCTCAACGACTATCAGGGCCGCCCGCTCGGTACCGATTTCTCGAATGTTTACACCGCCGGAAAGTACGTGCTGGAGCGCAAGCCGGAAGCTCCCTTCAACCCGCCGCTGCAACACAAGAAAGAGCAGGAGATTTTCGGGGAGAAGACGCCGTTCTACGGCTGGCACTATCCGCCGATCTTCCTCTTCCTCGCCGCCGCACTCGCGCTCTTTCCTTATCTGGTGGCACTCGCGATCTGGCAGCTATCGACGCTCGCACTTTATCTCGTTTCGATCCGCGCGATCCTGCCGCGCACAGAAGTATGGTTGCCCGCGCTCGCCTTCCCCGCCGTGCTCATCAATATCGCGCATGGGCACAACGGCTTTCTCACCGCGGCACTGATCGGCGGTGGATTGTGGTGCCTCGACCGCAAACCCATCGCCGCGGGAATCCTGTTCGGGCTGCTGATCTACAAACCGCAATTCGGCGTGCTGATTCCGCTGGCGCTTGCCGCCGGCGGTTACTGGCGCGCGTTTATCGCAGCGGGCGTAACCGTGCTCGTACTTTGCGCCGCGACCTATTTTGCGTTCGGCATCGGTGTCTGGGAAGCGTTCCGCGAAAGCATGACCTTCACGCGCGAAATCGTGCTGGAGAAAGGCGACACCGGCTTTCACAAGATACAAAGCGTATTCGCAGCCTTCCGCTTGCTTGGTGCACCGGTGACGCTTGCTTATGCCGCGCAAGGTATTGTCTTCGCCGCCGTCGCTGCGTGCCTCGTCTGGCTCTGGCGCAGCGAAAAAGCATTCGCGCTGAAAGCCGCCGCGCTGATCGCGGGAAGTATGTTAGCCACGCCCTATCTTCTGGATTATGACCTGATGATCGCAGCCCCCGCGATTGCGTTCCTTGCCGCGCACGGGCTGAACAAAGGCTTCGCGCCTTACGAGAAATCTACACTCGCATTCGTCTGGATCGCACCGCTGCTCACGCGCACGCTGGCGGAGCAAACTTATCTGCCGCTCGGACTATTCGCAGTTATCTTGCTGTTTGGAATGACTATGCGCCGCGCGGCGCAGGATGCCGCAGCCTTTCGTCATACGGCGAATATATAGCCTGCATAACCCGGCGCAGCGCAGCCATACCGGACGAGGCTTCCCAAGCCGCCGCGCTTCGGCCACCTTCGGCGGTCTTTGCTTCGCGAGCCTACGGGAGAGAGCGAACGTGCTGACCCTCTATTCGATGCAGTCTTCGGGTAACAGCTACAAGGCGCGCATGCTGCTTGCGCGTCTCGAGCACACTTATCATCTGGTCGAGATCGATCGCTTCAAGGGCGAAAACCGCACGCCCGAATATCTCGCAAAGAACCCGGAAGGCCGTCTGCCGGTTCTCGAGCTTACGGACGGACGCATCCTCGCGGAATCGAATGCGATCCTCGTTTATCTTGCCGAAGGCACGCGCTGGCTGCCGGCTGACCGTTTCGAATACGCCGAGACATTGCGCTGGATGTTCTTCGAGCAGCACAGCCACGAGCCCGCGATTGCGGAGGCACGCTTCTGGCTACGCTTCGTGCGAGGCGGGCGCGAGTTGCGCACGCATGAGATCGATCAGTGGATGGAGCGCGGTTACGCTGCCCTCGCGCTGATGGAGCAGCACCTTTCAAATCACGACTATTTCGTTGGCGATCGGGAAACCGTGGCCGATCTTGCGCTCTACGCCCACACACATGTCGCCCATGAAGGTGACTTCGACCTTGCAGGATTTCCGGGCATCAAGCGCTGGATTGCCCGCATCTCGGGCAATCCGGGGCATATCTCCATCGATCAGGCCCATTCCAGCGTCTCTTTCGGGATGGGGCCGGCACGCGGTTCGGCAAAGGTTTAATTCGTTATCCAAACTGCAAACCTACGGATTGCAGGACTACGCCCCTATTTGCCATGATTTCGCCGCGACGGCACCGCAGGGGAACTGTATTCCCGTCGTGGGCAAGCCGGCTTCGGCATTTATATTGCTTGGGTCGTAACGGTAGTTAACGCCCTTTGGGCTATGCCGTTTGCTGTGAGTGAAGCGAATGAATGAGTTTCAAGCTGAGGATCGAGGCCAGATCGCCACGGCGCACGTGCGCCGGAAGCGCGTGGTCGGCACGGCGCTCACCGAAGTGGCACTCACCGTTTCGCTGATCGTGTCGATCGCCGTGATCCTTGTTGTCGCGGGCGCTTCCGGCGCAATCGCAGCGACCCGCAGCGACCTGATCATGATGGAAGAAACCAGCGCGAACTCGGCGCTGACCACCATGGCCATCGTAGCCGTGATCGTCGTTGTCATGGGCGTCCTGACCGTCCTCGCACTGCGCGATGTTGCTCCGGTGCATTCCAGGCGCAATCGAAGCCGCGACAAGTCGACTACCGCCTACCGCCGCTAATTTTTTCCGAACTTTCTCAGAATTGGCACGTTGCGTGTTCACCCTTTAGGGTGTCCGCATGAAAAAATATCTTTCGCCTGCATTTGCCCTCAGTTTGCTCGCAGCTCCCGCTGCCGCGCAGAACGAGCCCACCGTTCTCAAGAGCGAGAAGACCAGTATCCGCGTCGAGGTGATCGCAAGCGGATTGCAGAACCCGTGGGGTCTCGCGTTCCTCCCCGATGGCCGCGCACTCGTCACCGAACGGCCCGGCCGGCTTCGCATCATCGGCAAGGACAATAAACTATCCGAACCGGTCGGGGGCGTTCCCGAAGTTGCCGCCGTCGGACAAGGCGGACTGCTCGATGTGGCGCTGTCGCCGAATTTCGCAAAAGACAATCTGGTCTTTCTGAGTTTTGCCGAACCGCGCGGCGCGAGCGGCTCGAGCACTTCGGTCGCACGCGGCAGGCTTATTGAAAAAGACGGCAAGACAACGCTGGAAGACGTGAAAGTCATTTTCCGGCAGGAGCCCGCGCGCCTCGGCGGTTTTCATTTCGGCTCGCGGCTCGTCTTCGCGCGCGACGGCAATCTCTTCGTCACAACCGGCGAGCGAAACCTGAAGACCCCCTCACAGGATCTCTCGAACCATATCGGCAAGATTATCCGCATCACGCCGGATGGCGGCGTGCCCAAAGACAATCCCTTCGTGAATAACAAAGACGCGAAGCCGGAAATCTGGTCCTGGGGCCACCGCAATGTGCAGGGTGCCACGCTGCATCCGCAGACCGGCAAGCTCTGGCTCACCGAGCACGGCCCGCGCGGCGGCGACGAGATCAACATTCCGGAAGCCGGTAAGAATTACGGCTGGCCGGTGATCGGCTACGGCGTCGATTACTCCGGCGCGAAGCAACACGAAACCACGCACAAGGAAGGCATGGAGCAACCGATCCATTACTGGACGCCGTCGATCGCCCCGTCGGGCGCGATGTTCTATACGGGTGACCTGTTTCCGGAATGGAAAAATAACTTCTTTACCGGCTCGCTGGTCTTCACTTCGCTCTACCGGATCGAACTGAACGGCGAGAAGGTCGTGAAAGAAGAACCGCTGCTGGAGTCGCTCGGCGACCGCATCCGCGATGTGCGGCAGGCCGCCGACGGCTCGATCTGGCTGCTAACCGATGCGCGCAACGGCAAGGTGCTGCGGCTGACGCCGGCGAAGTAACGGGGCATCACCACTTCTGGAAGATGAAATAGGCGCCGCCAGCGATCAGCGCGAAGCCGACGAAATGATTCCAGGATAACTTTTCGCCCAGAT
>JAKFYO010000308.1 GCA_021730825.1 Hyphomicrobiales bacterium | reverse complement strand
CATGATCATCTCCGCGGGCTACAACATCGCGGGTCCTGAAGTGGAGTCAGTGTTGCTCTCGCATCCGGCGGTCGCAGAATGCGGCGTGGTCGGATGTCCCGATGCAGAGCGCGGACAGATCGTGAAAGCCTTTGTGGTGTTGCGCGGAGGTTTTACCGGCGATGCCGCCATGACAAAAATCTTGCAGGAGTTTGTGAAGAACGAAGTCGCTCCCTATAAATATCCGCGCGCAGTAGAGTATGTGACGAGCCTTCCGAAAACCGATACCGGAAAATTGCAACGCTTCCGCCTGCGCGAGGCCGCCTCGGCTTCCGCCAACGCCAAACTCGCATCGTGAAGTGACCGCCATGTTGGATGAAAACAAGTCCGGACCCACCGTGCTGCGCCCGAAAGACTGGCCGCAGCCGAAAGGTTATTCCGACGGCATGAGTGCGAAGGGCCGCGTCGTTGTCACCGGCGGGGTCGTCGGCTGGGATCACCACGGAAAATTCCCGGAAGGCCTTACGGCACAGACGAAGCAAACGCTCGAGAATATCGTCGCAATCATCGCCGAAGCGGGAGCCGAGCCGAAGCACGTCGTGCGGCTCACCTGGTACGTGGTCGATATCGAAAACTATCTGAGCCTGCAGCGCGAGATCGGTGCGGCCTACCGCGAAGTCATGGGCAAGCATTTCCCCGCGATGGCGGTGGTGCAGGTCGTGCGTCTCGTCGAGAAAGCGGCGCTTGTCGAAATCGAAGCGACCGCGGTATTGCCCGAATAATCAGTCGCCTTTGAAGACCGGCTTCTGCTTCGCGACAAAAGCTTCGTAAGCGCGCTCGAAATCCATCGTCTGCATGCAGATCGCCTGCTCGCGCGCTTCGTGATCGATGGCTTGATCGACATCCATCACCCATTCGTCATGGATGCAGCGCTTGGTCATTGCGTGGGCGTAAGCAGGCCCGCTTGTGAGCGAAGCCGCAAGCGTAGCCGCTTCCGCGAGCACAGCCTCCGGCGGGCAAAGTTTATTGTAAAAGCCCCAGCGCTCGGCCTCTTCGCCGCCCATTGCACGGCCGGTGTAAAGCAATTCCGCGGCACGCCCCGCACCGATAATACGGGGGAGTAGGTTGCATGCGCCCATGTCAGCTCCGGATAGGCCGACGCGCACGAAGAGAAACGCGACCTTGCTCTGCGCCGTGCCGTAGCGGAGATCGGACGCCATCGCGAGGATCGCGCCCGCGCCCGCGCAAACTCCGTCGATTGCGGCCACGATCGGTTGCGGGCAGGCGCGCATGGCTTTCACGAGATCGCCGGTCATCTGCGTGAATTTCAGGAGGCCCGCGCTGTCGTTCTTGCGCCGCATCGCCACCAGCGGCCCGATGATTTCATGCACGTCGCCACCGGAGCAAAAATTGCCCCCTGCGCCCGTGATGACTACCGTCTTTACGTCTTTCGCATCTTTCAGCGCGCGGAATGTGTCGCGCAGCTCGGCATAAGACTCGAACGTCAGCGGATTCTTCCGCTCCGGACGATTGAGCGTAATGGTCGCGACACCATTCTCCAGCTTCCAGAGAAAATGTTGCGGCTTGAAGGTCAGGAAATTCACGGGTGCTTCCTTGCATTTCGCAGCTTTGCATGTGCTGCTGTCATTCGTATGCTTCCATGAATTGTAGTCCTTCCGTGCCGGAGAGGAAACGAAATTGAAGATAGCGGTGGTCGGCGGCGGGCCGGCAGGCCTTTACTTCGCTTACCTTTGGAAGCGGAAACATCCCGCTGCGGAAATATCGTTGTTCGAACAGAATGCGCCCGATGCGACTTTCGGCTTCGGCGTGGTGTTTTCCGATCGCGCGCTCGATTTTCTGCGCGCCGACGATCCCGAAACCGTCGAAGCGATTACGCCGCATATGGAGCACTGGCGCGACATGACGCTGGTCCATCGGGGCGAGCGCATAACAATCGATGGCGTCGGCTTTTCAGCGATAGGCAGGTTAGAGCTGCTGAAGCTTTTGCAGGCGCGTGCCGCGTGCGTTGGGGTTCAGCCGGGGTTTAACCGGCGCATCGAGAATCTGGAAGAGCTTCGAAACTTCGATCTTGTGGTCGCGGCCGACGGCGTAAACTCGTCGCTTCGCTCGTTCTATCCGCAATTCCACACGCAAACCGATTTGTTTCGCAACAAGTTCATCTGGTTCGGGACCAGCAAAACTTTCGATACCCTCACGCAGACTTTCATCGAATGCGAATACGGTACCTTGAACGCGCATCATTATCGCTATGCGACGGATAAAAGCACCTTCATCGTCGAATGTGACGGCGCAACATTCGAGCGCGCAGGGTTCGGAAAAATATCTCCGGAAGAAAGCAGAATACTGTGCGAGCGAATCTTCGCGGATACGCTTAGCGGACATGCGCTGATTTCCAACAAATCGGTCTGGCGCGATTTTCCGTGGATATGGAATGAGCGCTGGTCTCACGAAAATATGGTGCTGGTCGGCGACGCGCTGCACACGGCACATTTCTCGATCGGCTCCGGCACCAGGCTTGCGCTGGAGGATTCGATCGCACTCTTCAAAGCGCTCGACGCCGAGCGGGATATTTCTTCCGCGATTATGCGTTATGAGGCAGAGCGTAAGCCTATAGTCGAGAAAATCGTGAAAGCCTCGAAGACAAGCGCGGCTTGGTACGAAAAGTTTCCTGAACACATGAAGCAGGCGCCGCTCGATTTCGCGATGAGCTACATCACCCGCTCCGGCCGCGTCGATCGGGCAAAGCTACGGGAAATGTCGCCGCAGTTTATGGCGCGTTATGGCGCTGGCGCTCAGTAAGTTTCGACGTGAAAGCGGCCTTCGTCGCGCATTTTCGAGCGTATCGCCGACCAGTCGAGTTTATGTTCGCGGCAGATCGAGGCGAAGGATTCTTCGACGCCCGCCTCCATACCCTTGAGCCCGCACATATAGATGTGTGTCTTGGCTTTTTGCAGGAGTGCCGCGAGGTCCGCCGCGCGCTTCTTCATCCGGTCCTGCACATATTCCTTGGGCTTGTCTGCAAGCCTCGAGAACACGAGTTCCTGATCCAGCAACGTCTTCGGCACTTTCTGGAGCGGGCCGAAATAGGGGAGTTCTTCCGGGGTGCGCGCGCCAAAGAAGAGATAGAGCTTGCCCTTCGTGTTCGGCATTGAGCGCCGCCGGCGTTCGGTGAAGCCGCGAAACGGTGCCGAACCGGTGCCGGTACAGATCATTATAATGTCCGCTTCGGAATCGTCCGGCATCAGGAAGGTCGATCCGAACGGGCCGGCAACATGCACTTTGTCGCCTTGCTTCAGATCGCAGACGTAATTCGACGCGATTCCTTTTTTCTCGCTGCCGTCGGCGTTCTTCGTAACCACGCGCTTCACGGTGAGCGAAACGTTGTTCGTGTTCGGCCGCTCTCCGTCGCGCGGGCTTGCAATCGAGAAGAGCCGCATCTTGTGCGGCCGGCCGTTCTCGTCGTTGCCCGGCAGCACGATGCCGATGCTCTGGCCTTCGAGTACCGGAAAAGACGTCGTGCCGAAGTCGAGAATGACGTGGTGAATCTGCGCGGAAGCACCGTCGCCAGTAAGTTTCAGATTTCCGGTGACTTTCGCTTCCGCAGGCGCGCGGCGTCCGAAGAGATTAATGCGCGGCTTGCTCGCTGAGGCGGGAGCCTTCATCTGGCCGCCCGCACCCTTGTGAGCATCGCTCAGAAGGGCGGATGCCTCATCGTCGATCGCCTCGGCAACCGAAATCGCCGGGCCGTCGGCGTCTTTGATTTCCTCGATTTCCGGCAGGTCGCTCCACGAAAACTGCTCGTCCATCGAGAACGGCTTCTTCACCTCGACAAAGTGATTGATAGAGCCGGTCGGGCAGGGCGCGACGCAATCCATGCAGAAATTGCACTTGGTGACATCGACCACATAGTTATTCGCGTCATGCGTTACCGCGCCGACCGGACAGGTCGCCTCGCACGTATTGCATCGAATGCAAACGGCAGGGTCGATCAGATGCTGCTTGATCGGTGCGGTCATGCTCGTCGCAGCTTACGCGATTTTCACATACTCGAAATCGCCGGGTTTGTTATCGATGCCGACTTTCGGCGGCGCGATCCAGCTTGCGAATTTACCCGGCTCGACTTCGGTCTTCATCAGGCTCTCGATGAAACCGCGGTCGCTCGAGGAAGGCAGATAGTCGTCCTTCTTTTTTTCCCAAGCATCGCCGCCGACAATGTTGCCATCGACATCCGCCTGCACTTCTTTGAATTCGCCGATGTTCCGGTGGAACGCGACATGCGGCAGCTTGAGCTGGAACGGAATGTTGTATTTCTCAAGTACCTTGTTCCAGCGCGATACGCCGCCCTGACAGTCGGCGACATAATCGTCGCGCAGACGAAGGTTGAGCGCGGAAAGCGCAGGCACGTCCTCCACGACGATCTTGCCGTCCTTCAGGCGCGTGACCGGATAGGTGGACGACTCCAGCTTATGATCGTCATCGAGCTTGTCTTCGCGGTAGCGCCCCTTGATGCCCGCGTGGAAAGCGCTTGCGGCGTTGGTCGAGATTTCGTTGCCGAACAGATCGAGCGTCAGCGAATAATGCAGGTTCGCTTTCTTCTGGAGCGTCGGCAGGTCGATCACGCCGAGCTTGCGCACGGCCTCGATGTTGTAGGGATCGTCGATGCCCGCCTTCTGCATCTCCTGGCAGGTACGCTCGATGGTGCGGCCAACGCCGGTTTCGCCGACGAACATGTGATGCGCTTCTTCGGTCAGCATGAAGCGCGTGGTGCGAGAAAGCGGATCGAAGCCGGACTGCGCCAGCGCCTCCAGCTGCATCTTGCCGTCGCGGTCGGTGAAGAACGTGAACATGAAGAAGGAGAGCCAATCCGGCGTCTCTTCGTTGAACGCGCCAAGCATGCGCGGCGTGTCTTCGTCGCCGGAGCGGCGCTGCAACAGCGCTTCGGCTTCCTCGCGGCCGTCGGTACCGAAGTATTTCTGAAGTAAATAAACCATCGCCCAGAGGTGGCGACCCTCTTCGACGTTCACCTGAAAGAGATTGCGCATGTCATAGAGCGACGGCGCGGTCTTGCCCAAGTAACGCTGTTGTTCGACCGAAGCCGGCTCGGTGTCGCCTTGAATGACGATCAGGCGGCGCAGCATCGCGCGATATTCGCCCGGCACTTCCTGCCACGCTTTCTCGCCGGCATGCGCGCCGAACGGAATCTTGCGGTCCTCGCCCTGCGGCGCAAGCAGGATGCCCCACTTGTAGTCGGGCATCTTCACGTAATCGAATTTCGCCCAGCCCTTCGGATCGACGCTGACGGCGGTGCGCAGATAAACCAGCGACTCCTGAAAGCCGTCGGGGCCCATGTCGTTCCACCAGTCGAGATAGCCGGGATGCCATTTCTCGAGCGCGGCTTTGACGCGCGGATCGCCGTTGAGGTTCACGTTGTTCGGGATGAGGCCGTCGTAATCGACGTTCATGATGTTCATCGTTTCATACCCTTTCACGATCGTAGGTCGGCGAAATGCCGGTACCGTAAAGTTTCAAGGCGCCCTGTTCGCCCACCGAATTCGGCCGCTGGAAGATCCAGTTCTGCCAGGCTGTGAGCCGGCCGAAAATTTTCGTTTCCATC
>JAKFYO010000274.1 GCA_021730825.1 Hyphomicrobiales bacterium | reverse complement strand
GCTGAACGCGGTCTGGGGCAGGGACGTTTATATCGACGAGCGCACCGTGGACGTTCACATCGGCCGCCTGCGCAAGACGCTCACGCGCGGCAAGGAAGCCGATCCGATCCGCACCGTGCGCGGCTCGGGCTACTCCTTCAACGAACGCTTCGCGGAAAACGCGGCCTAAAACAAAAACCCCGAAAAGCGAAACGCTCTTCGGGGTTTTGTTTTACGTGAGAAGCGTTAGCGCGCTTGTGCCGCTCTGCGCTCGCGCCGGCGGTCGGCCAGCGGTTGATAGGCGATGCGCGCGTGATACGGGCAATAGACGACGTTCGTCTTCGGCTTTGCGCCACAATAGCCGAACTCATCCGAGCCGGGATCGCCCACCGGCCAGCGGCAGGTGTTTTCGTTCAATTCGGTAATGGAAACCCGCGGCCCGATCGGCACCACATTGGCGAGCGGATCGAGATCCGGCCGCGCTTCCCGTTCGTAATCCGGGGCGAGCGCGTTGTTGCCGGAGAACCGCATGCGCGGCCGCATCCCGCCGCCGTTCGAAGTGCGCGGCTTGCGGATACGCGGCACCGAGGATGACGGCTTGGCACGGCCCGAAAGCTTCAGGCGGTGCACCTTCCCGATCACCGCGTTGCGGGTGATGCCCCCGAGTTCCGCGGCAATTTGACTCGCCGACAAGCCATCGGCCCAGAGCTTCTGCAGCAACTGCACTCTTTCGTCGGTCCAGCTCATTCTTTTCCCCTTTTCCCGGGGCGCCGCAGGGGGTCTCGAGGCAGAATCCTTCCGCGCTCGCCGGAATCGGAGCTTTCTCCGTCTCCCGAATTTGACCTTTCACGCTTCGCCTAGGGTAGTCCGCCGCACGATATGTCGTATTTGACGGATAAAACGCTACAATAGGCAGACTCAAGCCTTCAAGAGTCCGCAGCCTTCAATGCGTTTTTCCCCACAGTTGTGACGGTTTCGAGTCGGGTGCGGCGCTGGTTGAACCACCGGGGGCCGCGTTGTAAATAAGGGCAACCAGCCCCAAGATGGTCCGTCGCGCCGCTCGTAATGGGCGGCAGATTTCGTTTTGGAGCCCCAAACCGAGGGAAATGAGGAGGCGCATGCCATGATCGCGCCCGTTCTGCCGACCTATTCGCGCGCCGACGTTAGTTTCGAGCGCGGCGAAGGCGCTTGGCTGACCTCGACCGACGGCAAGAAATATCTCGACTTCGGTTCCGGCGTCGCCGTGAACGCGCTCGGCCATGCGCACCCGGCGCTGGTCAAAGCGCTCACTGAGCAGGCGCAGAAGCTCTGGCACGTCTCGAACCTCTACAAGATCCCCGAAGGTGAAAAGCTCGCCAAACGCCTGATCGCACACACCTTTGCCGATACATGCTTTTTCCAGAACTCCGGCGCGGAAGCGATGGAGTGCTCGATCAAGATGGCGCGGAAATATCAGTCCGTGTCCGGCAAACCCGAGCGGAACCAGATCATCACCTTCGATGGCGCGTTCCACGGCAGGACGCTCGCGACCATCTCGGCGACCGGCAACGAAAAATATCTCGAAGGCTTCGGACCGCGCATGCCCGGCTTTGTGCAGGTGAAGTTCGGCGATCTCGACGCGGTGAAAAAAGCGATCACCACCGAGACCGCCGCGATCATCATCGAGCCTGTGCAGGGCGAGGGCGGAATTCGCGTGCCGCCGCCGGGGTTCCTGAAGGCGCTGCGTGAATTGTGCGACCAGCACGGCCTGCTTTTGATTTTCGACGAAGTGCAGACCGGCGTCGGCCGCACCGGAAAATTATTCGCCTACGAATGGTCGGGCGTGAAGCCGGACATCATGGGCGTCGCCAAAGGCATCGGCGGCGGCTTCCCGCTCGGCATCTGTCTTGCGACGGCGGAAGCCGGCAAGGGCATGACGCCCGGCACGCACGGCTCGACCTTCGGCGGCAATCCGCTCGCCATGGCAGTCGCGAACGCGGTGCTCGATGAAGTGCTGGCACCGGGGTTCCTGGAGCGCGTGCAGCAGATGAGCCTCTTTGCAAAGCAGCGGCTTGCCGAACTGAAAGACACGCACAAGGCTATCATTGCCGAAGTGCGCGGCGAGGGCCTGCTGCTTGGCGTGAAAACCGTCGTACCGAACGGCGATTTCGTGACGGCATCGATCGGCGAAGGCCTGCTCACGGTCGCGGCCGGCGAGAACGTCGTGCGTCTCTTGCCGCCGCTCATCGTTACCGAAAAAGAAATCAACGAAGCGATTACGAAAATGTCGGCGGCGTGCCGGAAGCTCG
Source organism: Hyphomicrobiales bacterium (assembly GCA_021730825.1). Taxonomy (GTDB): domain Bacteria; phylum Pseudomonadota; class Alphaproteobacteria; order Rhizobiales; family Xanthobacteraceae. Next base: position 3,407 of record JAKFYO010000274.1, on the reverse strand, counting down.
AAGCGGCGACGACCAAGGGAGCCGCGTGATGGCTACGAACGGCGTGCATCATTTCCTCGATCTGTCGGAATTCTCAGGAAAAACGCTCCGCGAGATTCTGTCGCTTGCATCGCAATTAAAGAAGAAGCGCGACAGCGATCCCAGGCGCCCGCTTGCAGGCCGCTCGCTCGCGATGATTTTCGAGAAGCCCTCGACCCGTACCCGCGTCTCCTTCGACGTCGCGATGCATGAGCTCGGCGGACATTCGATCATGCTCACCGGCGCCGAAATGCAGCTTGGCCGCGGCGAGACGATTGCCGACACCGCGCGCGTGCTGTCGCGCTATGTCGATGCGATCATGATCCGCATTCTGAACCACAAGTCGCTGCAGGAACTCGCGGCACATGCGACCGTGCCGGTCATCAACGGCCTGACTAAATTATCGCACCCCTGTCAGGTCATGGCGGATGTGATGACCTTTGAAGAGCACAAAGGCTCGATCAAAGGCCGCAAGGTTGCCTGGACTGGCGACGCGAACAACGTGCTGACTTCATGGGTGCATGCCGCAGCGCGCTTCGAGTTTGAATTGAATGTTGCGTCTCCGCGCGATTTCGCGGCGAAGCCGCCGGTCGTGAAGTGGGCGAAAGAGTCGGGTGCCGCGATCCGCTTCATGCGTAATCCGGAGGAAGCGGTGGAAGGTGCCGACTGCATCGTCACCGACACCTGGGTCTCGATGGGCGACAAGGAAGCCAGGCGCCGCCACAACATTCTGAAGCCCTATCAGGTCAACCGCGCACTGATGAAGCGCGCGAAAGCGGACGCCATCTTCATGCACTGCCTGCCTGCGCATCGCGGCGAGGAAGTCACGGATGAAATAATGGATAGCCCGCAATCGGTCGTGTTCGACGAGGCGGAGAACCGTCTGCACGCGCAGAAGGGAATTCTGGCGTGGTGCATGGGAGCGCCCGCGGCATGAGCGCGGCAGAAGCTGCCCGCCTGCCGAACCAGCAGCCCGACGACGACAAGGTATTGCCGTTCGCGGTAGAGCCGCTCGATGTGCGCGGCCGCGTCGTTCGTCTGGGTGCCGCGCTCGACAAGGCTATCGAGAACCACAACTACCCGCCGCAGGTTTCGCGTGCGCTCTCCGAAGCAATCACGCTTGCCGTTTTGCTCGGCTCGACCCTGAAAGACGCGGGGCGTCTTATTTTGCAGACGCAGACCGATGGCCCGATCGACTTCATGGTAGTCGACATCGTCGCGCCCGAAAAAGTCCGCGCCTATGCGCGTTTCAACCGCGGGCGGCTCGCTGATGCGGGCAAAGCGACGACCGGCCAATTGCTCGGCAACGGTCACCTCGCGATGACGATCGAGACCGGCGACAACAACCAGCGCTATCAGGGCATCGTGGCACTCTCCGGCGCTTCGCTCGAGGAAGCGGCGCACGCCTATTTCCAGAACTCAGAACAGATCCCAACCCGCGTTCGCATCTCTGTCGGTGAGGAAATGCTGGCCGGCGAAAAGATGCACTGGCGCGCAGGCGGCCTATTGGTGCAGTTCCTGCCGCCGGAATCTTCGCGCGCGGCGCAAAGCGACATCGATCCCGGCGATGCGCCGGAAGGGACCGCAAAGCACGAAGTGAAAGAAGACGACGCCTGGCTGGAAGCAAAAGCGCTGGTCGAAACCGTCGAGGATCACGAATTGCTCGACTCGTCTTTATCCAGCGAGCGGCTGTTGTGGCGGCTGTTTAACGAGCGCGGCGTTCGCGTGTTCGACGCGCTTCCCGTTGAAGCGAAGTGCTCGTGCTCGCGCGACCGCGTGTTCGACATGCTGAAAAGCTTCACGCCGCAAGACCGCGCCGACATGGTGAAAGACGGCAAGATCGTCGTGACCTGCGAATTCTGCGGACGAGTTTATCCGTTCGAGCCGGGTGAAGTGGAGTCCGAAGGTTAGTGCATCACTCTCTTCACAGACGGCGCATCCAGCGAAAACGCCGGCACCTCGGCATCGAAATCGTCGCCATCTTCCGTCACCATCTGATAGGTGCCGGACATCAGGCCTGACGGCGTTTTGAGCGGCACGCCGCTGGTATATTCGAAGCGCTCGCCTTGGCGGAGCATCGGCTGTTTTCCGACGACGCCCGCGCCTTTGACTTCTTCAGTGCGGCCGTTCGCGTCGGTGATTTTCCAGTGCCGCGAGATGAGCTGCACAGCTTCTTCGCCGAGATTGACGATCTCGATCGTGTAAGCCCAGAAATATTCGTCCTCGCCCGGCGAGGAGCGGCCGGACGAATACTCCGGCGTCACCGTGATCTGAACTTGCCGGGTCGTCGCGCGGTACATGCCGCTATTCTATCAGACAGCGGCAAGTCCGCGCGAGAGGTCCTCGATCAAATCGTCGACATGCTCGAGGCCGACCGAAAGGCGCAGCAGCCCTTCGCCGATGCCCATTTCCGCACGCGCTTCGGGCGTGAAGCGCTGGTGTGTGGTGGTGCCGGGATGCACAATCAGGCTTTTCACGTCGCCGAGGTTGTTCGAGATGCGGATGAGCCGCAGCGCGTTCGCAAAGCGAAACGCACCTGCCTTTCCGCCTTCGACCTCGAAGGAGAGGAGCGTCGAGCCGCCGCGCATCTGTTTCTTCGCAAGCTCGTACTGCGGGTGATCTTTCCGGAACGGATAGATCACTTTTTTCAGCTTCGGCTTGCCCGCAAGCGCGTCCGCGATCTTCGCGGCGTTATCCTGCGCTTTTTCGACTCGGATTTGCAGTGTCTCGATGCCTTTCAAAAGCACCCAGGCATTGAACGGCGACATCGAAGGGCCTGTCTGGCGCATAAACGTGTGCAGATGATCTTTGACGAATTGCTCGGAGGCGAGGATCGCGCCGCCGAGACAGCGGCCCTGTCCGTCGATGTGCTTGGTCGCGGAATAACAGACGATATCCGCGCCGAGCTGGAGCGGGCTTTGCAGCATCGGCGTTGCAAACACGTTATCGACGATCAAAAGCGCTTTCGCGCGCTTGGAAATTTTCGAAATCGCCGCGATGTCGAGAATTTCAAGCGTTGGGTTGGTAGGGCTCTCCAAGAAGAACGCTTTCGTCTCGGGGCGAACCGCGTTCTCCCATGCTTTCAGATCGGTGCCCTCGACCAACGTGGTAGTGATGCCGTAACGCGGCAGCAATTCTTCCACCACGTAGCGGCAGGAGCCGAACAGCGCATGCGCCGCGACCACATGGTCGCCGGCCTTCAGAAAGCAAAGCAGGGACGCGGTGACTGCCGCCATGCCGGTTGCGGTAGCGCGGGCCGCCTCGGCACCTTCGACCGCGCGGATGCGCTCCTCGAACATCGCGACCGTCGGATTGGAAAAGCGCGAATAGATGAAACCGTCGTCCTCGCCCTTGAAGCGCGCGGCGCTTTGCTCGGCGGTGTCATAGAC
>JAKFYO010000379.1 GCA_021730825.1 Hyphomicrobiales bacterium | reverse complement strand
GAAGCCCAAGCACAATGTGCTCGTAATCGTGAAACACCGTCAGCACTTGCGGAAGGATCGTCAGGAACGCAGCACCCACGATGCTGCCGATGATCGAGCCGAGGCCGCCAAGCACGGCCATGGTCACGAATTCGATCGAGCGCAGAAAGTCAGCGGTGCGTGGCGTGACACCCCCGTCGTAAAGCGCGAGAAATGCGCCAGCGATCGAGGCATAGATTGCCGAAAGAACAAACGCGGTGAGTTTGTAGCGCGCTATATCTATCCCGAGCACACCTGACGCCGGCTCGCTGTCATGGATCGCTCGAAAGGCGCGGCCGGTCGGGCTTTCGATCAAATTCATGGCTAGCCACGCCGCGACGACCAGGCTGAGGCCGGAAATCCAGTACCAAGTGACAGGCCCGCGTGCGATCCAACCGAAAATCTCAAGTCGCGGCACCGACATGCCATCCGGTCCGCCAGTGAAGCGTGCCTCGTTCGTGAACACCATCGCAATCAGAATGCCCATGCCAAGGGTTGCGACCGCGAGATAATGTCCTTTCAATTTCAGGATCGGACGCCCGATCAGAAAAGCCAGCCCGCCCGCGAGCACCGCACCGAGCGGCAGCGCGGCCCAGGCCGGAATGCCGAAATGGGTAGGTCCTACAGCGACGGCATAAGCGCCAATCCCGAAAAAGCCGCCATGGCCGAGGCTCACCTGCCCCGCGTAGCCCATAACGAGATTGAGCCCGAGCACAGCAAGCGCGAAAATGAAGGTCAGCGTCGCAATACGGAAGTAAAAATTCGACGGCATCACGAAGGGCAACAGCAGAACGAGCGCCGCAACAGCCAACACGACGCCGTGTCTTCGCAATACGTTTTGCATCGTCATACGCGCTCGACCCCGGCTTTGCCGAACAAGCCATTCGGCATCACGAAGAGCACAAGCAGAATGACGATAAACGCAATCGCGTCTTTATAGGCGGAAGAGATGTAGCCCGCGCCGAAGGCTTCCAGCAGCCCGACGACTAGCCCGCCGACGATGGCGCCGAGCGGATTACCCATGCCGCCCAGCATCGCGGCAGAGAATCCTTTCAATGCGAGCAACGTGCCGACATCGTAATTGGTGAGCGTAATCGGTGTCACGAGGACGCCGCCGAGCGCGCCGATCGCAGCGGACACGCCGAACGACGCGCAGATGATCCAGACAGTATTAATGCCGACGAGGCGCGCGGCCATACGGTTCGCTGCGGTCGCAATCATGGCCTTGCCCATCAGCGTGCGCGACATGAAGAGCCACAACAGCAGCACAATGATCGCGGCCCCCGCAAGCACCAATACGCTTTGCGGCAGGATCGTAGCGCCGCCGATGTGCAGTGGCTCGCCTGGAACAAACGGCGGCAATGCGTGAAAACGCTTGTCGAACAAGACAGACGCGAGCCCGCGCAGAAGAATGGATGCACCGATCGTAATAATTATTAGCGTCACTGCCGACGCGCCTTTGGCCGGCTCGATCGCCAGAAGATGAAGCGAGACGCCAACCAACACCGCAACGGCAATCGCGAGCAACGCCGCGAGCGGCAGCGGCACTCCCGCCAGATGCGCAAAAACCGTTACCATGCCGCCGAGCATGACGAATTCGCCTTGCGCGAAGTTTATCACGCCCGACGCGTTGTAGATCAGCGTGAAACCGAGCGCGACCAGCGCATAGATCGCGCCGACCGTAAGGCCAGAAAACGCATATTGAAGAAACTGCGCCATTTGCGCGCGACCCCTTACAGGGAAAGGACCGGGACGGCGAACCCGCCGTCCCGTAGTTGCTCAGGAGAAACTAGTTATTCGGCGAGCGTCCAGTTGCCGCCCTTGATCTCCAGCATCTTGAACGCGGTGAGATCGAGACCGAGATGGTTGTTCGCCGACATATTCACGACGCCGCCGGTGCCGATGAAATTCTTGGTCTTCTCGATTTCATCGCGGACTTTGGACTTGTCTTTGGCTCCACCTGCGCGCTGCATCGCTTCGACCATCATCATGAAGCCGTCGTACATGTGACCGCCGAAGGTCGAGACCGGCTGCTTGGTCTCGGCTTCGTATTTGGTCTTGTAAGCAACGACGACCTTCTTCTGCGGATCGCTCTCAGGAAGAATGTCTGCAACGAGAAGTGCCGCCGCCGGAAGGCGAACACCGTTCGCAGCATCGCCCGCGAGATCGATGAACTGCTTCGAGCCGACGCCGTGGCTCTGATAGAGCGGGACGGTAATACCGAGCTGACGATAGTTACGTGTAACGATCGCCGGACCCTGGCCGAAGCCGGTATTGATAACCGCCTGAATATCAGCCTTCGCCTTGATGTTCGCGAGCTGCGGGGTCATGTCGGTGTCGCGCGGACCATAGCTTTCCGCATGCAACACCTGAATGCCGTACTTCGTCAGCACCGTCATGCACTGGTCATGCATTGATTTCCCGAATGCGTCCGTGCCGGTAATGATCGCGATTTTGGTGAGCTTGCGCTTCTGGAGATCGACGAAGATCTTTTCGCAGGCCATCAGATCGGTGTGCGGCGTCTTGAAGTTCCACTTGTACTTCGGATCGACCGCGGCAACAGCGCCAGCGAAATTGATCAGCGGAATTTTCGCTTCTTCCGCTAGCGGGATGATCGCCATTGCCGTCGCGGTGGTAGAGCCCGCGAGCAGCGCATCGACCTTGTCTTCTTCAATCAGACGCGTCGCAAAGGTGCGCGCTTGGCTCGGGTCGCCGCCGTCGTCATAGATGATGACCTGAAGCTTCTGGCCGTTGATACCGCCCTTCGCGTTGATTTCAGCGGCATAGATTTCAAGGGTCTTTTTCTCGGGATCGCCGAGAAACGATGCCGGACCAGTGACAGATAGCACTGCGCCGATCTTGATCTGCGCATCCGCAAAACCTGCGGACGCGAACATCAAAACTGCAACCGCAGCTACTTTTCGGAACAAATTCATTTTACTTCCTCCCATGGCTTTGTAGACCGGCGGGGCCGGACGCATTCTTTCAGCGAATGAAAGAACGGCGAGCGAGCAAAGCTGCGCCCGCGGTCGTCCTCCCTCATGTTCGCGCCGTCATTACGTTTCGCGGCACGTTGACACCCATTACGCTACCCCATATTAATTCACTGACCAACCGGTCGGTCAAGTATGGAAAGACAAATTTTTCTGTGGCATGCAGCCGGGAAAGCGGCCGTCGCCGCGCTATAAGAGCTTTTCGAGGATGTCATGGAAGAAGCGTCGATCCTTTCCAGCAAGCATGACAATTACCGTATCATCACGCTCAACCGTCCGCAGCGGCTGAACTCGTTTAATGAAGCGATGCATGCTGCACTGCAAGAAGCGCTGGATGAAGCGTCACGAGACACGAACTGCCGCGCTATTCTTTTGACCGGCGCCGGCCGCGGTTTCTGCGCGGGACAGGATCTTTCGGATCGCAATGTTTCAGGTGGCAATCGCCCCGACCTCGGACACACGGTCGGCACCTTTTACAATCCGCTGATCAAGAAAATAAAGTCACTACCAGTCCCAACTGTTTGCGCCGTGAATGGCGTCGCCGCAGGTGCAGGCGCCAATATAGCGCTTGCTTGTGACATCGTGATCGCCGCGCGGTCGGCAAACTTCGTGCAGAGCTTCGTAAAGATTGCGCTTACCCCCGACTCTGGAGGAAGCTGGTTTCTGCCTCGCCTCACGGGTGCCGCCCGCGCACGCGGGCTTGCAATGCTCGCCGAGCCGCTTTCTGCGGAAAAAGCAGAAAGCTGGGGCCTGATCTGGAAAGCCGTTGATGACACTTCCATGATGCCGGAAGCAGCCAAGATTTGCGCACAACTCGCAAGCGGCCCGACCGCTGCATTGGTCGAGATCCGGCGCACGCTGGAAGATTCTGAAAACAACACGCTAAATGTACAACTCGAACTTGAGCGCAAAATGCTGGCGATGCTCGGTGCCGCCGACGATTACGCAGAAGGCGTCAAAGCTTTCATGGAAAAGCGGCCCGCGACCTTTGCCCCGCGGAAGGCCAACTGATGGACGCGCTCGCGATTGCCAAAGCCTCCGCGGACAAGATGTGGTCCGAAGACGAAGCAAGCCGCAGTCTCGGCATGCAGATAGTTTCCGTTTCTCCTGGCAAGGCGACCATGACGATGACCGTCACCGACAAGATGGTGAACGGACACAAGATCTGTCACGGCGGGTACATTTTTCTTCTGGCGGATTCCACCTTCGCCTTCGCCTGCAATACCTACAATCAGGTCACCGTCGCGCAGCAATGCGCGGTTACCTTTGTTCGCCCCGGCAAGCTCGGCGACAAGTTGCGCGCCGACGCGGTAGAAATTTCCAAATCCGGCCGGTCGGGCATTTACGACATCTCCGTCACGCGCGAAGATGGAACCGTAATCGCTGAATTCCGCGGTCACTCGCGCAGCATCGACGGCGAAATCGTACCCGGTCTCACAGCAGCCAATGGAAACGGCAATGCTCGATAAATCTTCCTATCAACCCTATGGCGTAGAGCCGATCGAACGCGCATCGCGCGACGAAATCGCCGGACTTCAGCAAAAACGCCTGCGCTGGACGCTCGAACACGTTTACAAGAATGTCCCCGCTTACAAGGTGAAGTTCGACGCCGCAGGCGTCGCACCAGACGACTTCAAAAATCTCGAAGATCTCGCGAAATTTCCTTTCACCGTGAAGGCCGACCTTCGCGACAACTATCCTTTCGGCATGTTCGCAGTTCCGCAAGACAAAGTTGTTCGCATTCACGCCTCCTCCGGCACGACGGGAAAGCCTACCGTCGTCGGTTATACGCAGAACGACATCGATACTTGGTCGCATGTAATGGCGCGATCGATCCGCGCCTCCGGCGGGCGGCCGGGCATGAAGGTGCATATCTCTTACGGCTACGGCTTATTCACTGGTGGCCTCGGCGCGCATTACGGCGCGGAGAAACTGGGCTGTACGGTGATCCCAATTTCCGGCGGTATGACCGAGCGGCAGGTACAACTGATCGAGGATTTCAAACCCGAAATCATCATGGTCACGCCCTCCTACATGCTTGCGATCTTGGACGAATACCGCGCGAAGGGATTAGACCCGCGCAAATCGCCGCTCCAGATCGGCATCTTCGGCGCCGAGCCGTGGACCAATTCGATGCGCGCGGAAATCCAGGAAGCGTTCGACATGGACGCGGTCGATATTTACGGTCTCTCCGAAGTTATGGGCCCCGGTGTCGCGAACGAATGTGTGGAGACCAAAGACGGCCTCCATATCTGGGAAGATCATTTCTATCCGGAAATCATCGACCCGCAGACCGGCAAGGTTCTCCCCGACGGCGAGAAAGGTGAACTTGTCTTCACCTCGCTCACCAAGGAAGCGTTTCCGATCATACGCTATCGTACGCGCGATCTGACACGACTCCTCCCCGGCACCGCGCGCTCGATGCGGCGCATGGAAAAGATCACCGGACGCTCGGACGATATGATGATTATCCGCGGCGTCAATGTGTTTCCGACACAGATCGAGGAATTGCTGCTTCGTTGCAATAAACTCGCACCGCACTATCAGATCGAGCTCACGCGTGACGAACGCCTCGATGTCATGCTCTTGATGGTCGAAGCGCGCGAAGGTGCAGCGGAAAACGAATGCGGCGCCGAAGGTGCGAAACTCGCGGAGTTGATCAAGAAC
>JAKFYO010000032.1 GCA_021730825.1 Hyphomicrobiales bacterium | reverse complement strand
AGGTCGCGCTCTGCAAGAACAATCGTTGCTGGTGCTTTAATCTTCTTCGCAGCTTCGGTCGCGTCATAGGCGTTGCTTGCGAAAAGATCGATATAGAGAACGCCGGGTTTTGCCGCTTCCAGCACGCGCACGCCTTTTCCGATCAGCCAGTTGCCGGGCGACAGCGAGCCGCCGAGCGACGCGCGTGAGCCAAATCCCCACAGCGTCATCATTGCGATGGCGTCGGGCGAGTTTGCCTTGGCAGCGTTCAAAAGCGCTTCGGTGACCGGCATGGCGGTGGCGGTGCCGATCAGCCCGAGGCTCGCGACTTTTTCGGGGTGACGCGCCGCCGCTTCGACGGCGATGAGCGAGCCAAGCGAGTGACCGATCAGCCGCGCCTGTTTTGCACCAGCGGCATCGATCAGTGCGACAATCCAGTCCGCCATCTCTGCGACCGATGCCAACGGTTTGCCGCCGGAAAGACCGTGACCGGGGAGGTCCGGCGCGAGCACCGAATATCCGTTATGCGCGTGCCAGCGCGTGTAGAGCGCCCAGGTCGAGTGATCGAAGCCCGCACCATGAATGAAAACCACTGTGGGTTTCGAGGCGTCAAAATCCTTGCCGCCGGTTGCGACGAAAGTCTCCGCGCCGTTCACGTTAATCCGCATGGCGTTACGCTTTCTGCGAGGCGCGGAGCGCCTGTGCGAGATCGTCGGTGATGTCAGAGGCGTTTTCGATGCCGACGGATAGACGGATCAGTTCTTCGCCGATGCCGGCGGCTTTCAACTGTGCCGCATCCATCTGCTGGTGCGTTGTACTTGCGGGATGGATCACGAGCGTTTTCGCGTCGCCAACGTTCGCGAGATGGCTCGCGAGACGAAGGCTTTCGATGAACTTCTTGCCGGCCGCGCGCCCGCCCTTGATGCCGAAGCTCACGATGGAGCCCGCGCCACGCGGCAATAGCTTCTTCGCAAGTTCATGGTCTTCATGCGTGGGCAAAGAAGGGTGCAAGACCCATTCGACTGCCGGGTTTTTCGAAAGCGCCTCCAGCACGGTTTTCGTATTCGCAACGTGGCGATCCATGCGCACGCCAAGCGTTTCTACGCCCTGCATGATCTGGAAGGCGTTGGTTGGCGAAATACACGCACCGAAATCGCGCAAGCCCTCTGAGCGTGCGCGCATGACGAAGCCCCAGGGTCCGAACTGCTCGACGAAATTGATGCCGTGATAGCCGGCATAAGGCTCGGTAAGCTGAGGGAATTTTCCGGAGCCGATCCAGTCGAATTTGCCGCTGTCAACGATCACGCCGCCGATCGCGATACCGTGGCCGCCGATCCATTTCGTCATGGAGTGCATCACGAGGTCGGCGCCGAGCTCGAAGGGGCGGGAGAGGTAAGGTGTCGCAAAAGTATTGTCGATCAGGAGCGGAATTTTCGCGGCGTGCGCGATTTCCGCGATCTTGGGAATGTCGAGTACTTCGAGGCCCGGATTGCCGATTGTTTCACCAATCACGAGTTTTGTATTCGGCTTTATCGCGGCCTTGATGCCGGCGTGATCGCGCGGCTTTACGAATGTCGTGGTGATGCCGAAGCGCGGCAGCGTGTGCGCCAAGAGATTGATCGTGCCGCCGTAGAGCGAAGCGGAGGCGACGATGTGATCGCCCGCACTTGCAAGCGTTGCAATCGCAAGATGCATCGCGGCCATGCCGCTTGCGGTTGCGACCGCGCCGACGCCGTGCTCAAGCGCGGCCATGCGCTCTTCGAGGACTGCGGTCGTCGGATTGGAGATACGCGTATAGATGTTGCCAGCGCGCTCTAAATTAAAGAGCGCTGCCGCGTGATCGGTGTCCTGAAATACATAGGATGTCGTTTGGTAGATAGGCACTGCGCGCGCACCGGTCGCAGGATCGGGATGCTGGCCCGCATGCAGGCTTAAGGTTTCGAAGGCGGACGGTTTCGGGGCTGCCATCTCTTTGTTCTTTCCGCGGAATCTGCCCGCGCAATTTCACCCGTACTTACCGCGAGAGCAACGCATGCGTCGTCTGGCGAAAATCGTGTGCGGCGGTGCGTCAGGACATTTTCGGGAAGCGGCGGGATGAGTGCGCTGCAACGCGACTTTCCTACTGTTCCGCCCACAGACTCGTTGGTACACCAATAAATGGGAGCCCTACTTTTGGCTCTCCAACAGTTCAAGCAGGGAGGAAAGCCATGAAATTCAATGGAAAAGTGCTGCTCGGCGTAGCTGCCGCAGCCGCGCTGGCGTTCAGTGCGCCGATGCTGTCGGCGCAAGACGCCGCACCGAAGTCGATCAAGATCGGCTACGCAATCTCGAAGACCGGCCCGAACGCGGGCGGCGCGAACATCACGCAGATTCCGAACTATATGCTCTGGGTTCAGGAAGTGAACGCCAAAGGCGGTTTGCTGCTGAAGCAATATGGCAAGCGCATTCCGATTGAAGTCGTCGAATACGACGACCGTTCGAACTCGGAAGAAGCCGTGCGCGCGGTCGAGCGTCTGATCGAACAGGATAAGGTCGATCTCCTGCTGCCGCCGTGGGGCACGGGCATCAACCTCGCGGTTGGCCCTACGTTTAACAAGCACGGCTATCCGCAGATGACGTTCAGCGCCGTCACCGACCGCGCGCCCGAACTCGCGAAGCGCTGGCCGAACAGCTTCTGGTTCCTCGGTACCTCGAAGCAGTACATCGACGCACTCGTCGAGTTGATGGTGAAGCTCCGCAAGGAAGGCAAGATCAACGACCAGATCGCGATGGTTTCGGTGGCCGACGGTTTCGGCATCGACCTTTCGAAGGCCGCACGCGCGGGTTTCGAGGCAGCCGGCTTCAAGCTCGTGTTCGACAAGAGCTATCCGGTCGGCACCCAGGACATGGCGCCGATCGTCGGCGAAGCAGAGCGCTCGAAGGCCGATACCTTCATCGCCTTCAGCTATCCGCCGGATACTGTCGCGATTGTCGATCAGGCTCGCCTGACTTCTTATGCGCCGAAGGTGATGTTCACCGGCGTCGGCACTTTCTTCCCGCTGTTTCCGCAGCGCTTCGGCGATAACGCCGAAGGCGTGATCTCGCTCGGCGGCTGGTCGAAGGACAACAAGGCGACGATGGAGTACCGCGAAAAGATCCGGAAACTCGTGAACCGCGATCCGGATTACTGGGGCAGCCAGATCGGCTATTCCTCGCTGCAGATGCTGGAGCAGGCGATCGAGCGCGTCGGCAAGATCGACCGTGCTGCAATCATCAAGGAATTGCAGACCGGCACCTTCGATACCGTGATCGGCAAGATCAAACTCGAGAACAACATGCCGAAGGATGCATTCTGGCTTCTGGGCCAGTGGCAGGACGGCCTCTATGTCGGTGTCGCGCCGCAGCGTCCGGGCGTTGCCGATCTGCGTGTTCCGAAAGCTCCCTGGAAGAAATAACAGGGCAATATGCAGCGCGGCAGGCCTCCTCCCAGGCCTGCCGCGTTGTGCTTTTTTAGGTTAGTGCGAAGATCGAAATCATGATTACGGAGCCGCTGCTCTCGGGCATCACGCTTGGGGGCATTTATGCGTTAATCGCGATGGGCCTGACGCTGCAATACGGCGTCGCGCGCATCATGAATTTGTCTTACGGCGAGTCGCTCGTTGCTGCGTGCTTCGCAGCGCTGTGGCTCTTCACCGCTGTCTCCGTCAATCCGTTGATCGGCCTGCTCATAATCGTGCCGCTGGCGGCACTCATCAACTGGCTGGTCTATCAGGTGCTGCTGATGCCGCTCGTGAAGCGGGCGCCTTCGCGCGATGCACTGGAAGTGGATTCCATTCTCGCAACGTTCGGTCTTCTGTTCGTCGCGCAAGGCATCATGCTCGCGATCTTCGGCGGCAATTATTTCAGCTATTCGTTTCTTGCCGTTCCAGTAAAGATTTTTGGCGCGACCGTTTCGGCGGCGCGGCTGCTTGCGTTTGGTTTCGCGGTCGTGATCGGTCTTGCACTTTATGTTGGTCTTACGAAAACGCGCGCAGGCACCGCGATCCGCGCGGTTGCGGTCGATCCTGTTTCCGCACTTCTTGTCGCAATCGATGTGCGGGCGACCGCGGCTTTTGCCTATGCGCTCGGCGGCGCATTGGTTGCGGCCGGCGGCGTGCTGGTCTCGATGTTCCTTACCTTCAACGCCAGCCTCGGCGTGGTCTTTACGATGAAGGCGTTGATCGTCGTGATCATGGGCGGGGTCGGCAATCTGTTAGGCTGTCTCGTTGCCGGCATGATCCTCGGTCTTACCGAGACCTTCGTTGCCACTTATGTCGATCCGGGTCTGACGCTGGCTGCGACCTACATCATCTTCATCGCGGTGCTGCTCCTGCGTCCGCAGGGACTGTTTGGAGCGCGGCGGTCATGAGCGCGCGCAGTCTTGCAATTTTAGCTGCATTGGCCGCGGGCGTCGTGCTGCTCGCTTTCGTGCCGTCGTTTACGAACGGCTACCAACTGTCGCTCGCCATCAACATCGTGAGCTATACGGTGCTCGCGACCGCGTGGACATTGTTCTCCGGCCCTACGCGGTATGTCTCGCTTGCGACCGTCGCGTTCTTCGGCATCGGCGCTTATACGGTCGCGGTGCTTGGCGAAGTGATGGCGTGGCCTCTCGTTTTGCTGATTGCATTCGGCATTGGCTTCGCACTGTCGCTGCTCGTCGGTCTTTCCACGCTGAGGCTCTCCGGCGTTTATTTTGTGATCTTCACGTTCGGTCTTGCAGAACTCGTGCGTCAGCTCGTGACCTGGTACGAAGTAAATATCACCCGCACGCTCGGCCGCTACATCTTCATCGACGTCACCCACGCGCAGATTTACTGGCAGTTGCTGGCTTTGGCGGTGACGGTTTTCATCTCCGGCTGGCTGATCCAGCGCTCGAAGCTCGGTTTGGCGCTTCGTGTCATCGGCGATGACGAGGCAGTCGCGCGGCATGTCGGTATAAACACCACGATGGCGAAGGTCGTTCTGTTCGCTTTCAGCGCAAGCTTCATGACGCTTGCGGGCGCGATCATGGCGCCGCGCTGGACCTATATCGACCCTGCCATCGCCTTCAATCCTGTCGTTTCGTTTCAGGTACTGATCATGGCGCTATTGGGCGGCGTGCATCGCCTGTACGGGCCGATCTTCGGCGTCATTCCGCTGGTGATGCTCTTTGAAATTTTGCTCGCAAAATTTCCGAACCACTTCAGCATTCTGGTCGGCGTGGCGTTTCTTTTGATCGTTTACGCAATTCCGCGCGGCATCGTGGGTCTGATCGAGGGCGTGCAGCTTTCGTTGCGCAATGCAAAAGGAGCGGGGGCATGAGCGCACCGCTTCTTGCCATCACGGGTCTCACGCGCCGTTTCGGCGGGCTCGTCGCAGTGGATGGCTTAACGCTTGAGGTCCGTCCCGGCGAGATTGTCGGGCTGCTCGGCCCGAACGGTTCCGGCAAGACCACGGTGCTCAATCTGATTTCCGGCGCTCTGAAGTCCGACGCTGGCAGTATTCAGTTGCGCGGCAAGCCGCTCGAAACGTTGCCAGCGTTCAAGATTGCACGCGAGGGGATTGCACGCACGTTCCAGCTCGTGCGCGTGCTTGGCTCCATGACCTGCAAGGAAAACGTGATCGCGGGGCTCGCTTTCGGCGCGAAAAGCCGCTGGGGCAGGGAAGCGGACGTTGCCGCGCATGAACTGCTTGCGCGCGCACTTGCGATGCAGCCCGAATTGCTTTTGCTCGACGAATGGCTCGCGAGACCCACGCGCGCAAGCAGTTC
>JAKFYO010000343.1 GCA_021730825.1 Hyphomicrobiales bacterium | reverse complement strand
CAATCCGCGCGCTTTCCTCTCGCCCGGCTATCAGGACAATCTCGGCTGGGGTTTTGCCACGGCGCTCGGCGCACAGGATGCGCGGCGCGACGTGCCGGTGGTCTCGATCAATGGCGACGGCGGCTTCATGTACACGGCAAACGAACTTGCGACCGCGATGCGCCACAAAATACCGCTCACCGCCATCGTATTCTCCGACGGCTCGTTCGGAAACGTGCGGCGCATTCAAGAAGAGCAATTCGGCAATCGCCTGATTGCGAGCGATCTTGCGAACCCCGATTTCGTGAAATTCGCGGAAAGCTTTGGCGCTAACTCCGAACGCGCACGCAACGCGGAAGAGCTTCGCATGGCGCTGAAACGCGCCTTCAAGCGCCGCGACGGGCCGACGCTGATCGACGTACCGGTCGGCCCCATGCCTTCCCCGTGGGAATTCATCCTGATGCCTGCGATCCGCGGCGTGTGACATTCAAGCGGGTTTACGGGACCGGATAGCACGGCTATCAGCTAGTCATGGATTTGATTACGACCACCGCCGCGCTGAACGCGGCATGCGAGCGGCTTTCGAAACATCCTTTCGTCACCGTCGACACCGAATTTCTGCGCGAGACCACGTTCTGGCCGAAGCTCTGCGTCGTGCAGCTTGCCTCCACCGATGAAGCCGTCGTCGTCGATGCGCTCGCGGACGGGATCGACCTTTCGCCCTTCTTCGCCCTGATGAACAACGAGCAGGTCGTGAAGGTTTTTCACGCGGCGCGTCAGGACATCGAAATCGTCTGGCACCGCGCGAAGATCATTCCCCATCCGGTGTTCGACAGCCAGGTCGCGGCCATGGTGCTGGGCTACGGCGACTCCATTTCCTACGATCAACTCGTGCAACGCACGACCGGCGGGCAGATCGACAAGTCCTCGCGCTTCACCGACTGGGCGCGCCGCCCGCTCACGCAACAGCAGATCACATACGCAGTCGCCGACGTCACGCACCTGCGCGACATCTATCTGAAGCTCAAAGCCGATCTCGAAGCGAAAAACCGCACCAGCTGGCTCGAGAGCGAAATGCAGATCCTCACCTCGCCTTCCACCTACGAGCAGCATCCCGATAACGCCTGGCAGCGGCTGAAGACCCGCGTGCGCAAGCCGAAGGAAATCGCGGTGCTCATGGAAGTCGCGGCATGGCGCGAGCGCGAAGCGCAAGCGCGCGACGTGCCGCGCGGAAGAATTATCAAAGACGATGTGATCGGCGAAATCGCGATCCAGCAGCCGAAGACCGCCGAGGCGCTCGGACAATTGCGTTCGATCCCGAAAGGCTTCGAGCGCTCGCGCTCCGGCGAAGGAATTCTTTCGGCGATCCAGGCCGGACTCGCGCGCGATCCGGAAACGCTGCCGAAATTCGAGCGCTACAAGCCGCTCTCGAACGGCGCATCCGCGACCGTCGAGTTGCTTCGCGTTCTTCTGCGCATGACCGCGGAAGAAAACGGCGTCGCCGCGCGCGTCATTGCAAGCGCGGACGACCTCGAGGCGATTGCGCTCGACGACGCTGCCGATGTCGAAGCGCTCAAAGGCTGGCGCCGCGAACTATTCGGCGACCGCGCGCTGAAGCTGAAGCACGGCGCGGTTTCACTCGCGATCGAAAACGGCCGCGTGGTCGCGAAGCCGAATTAAGCCGTCACGATCTGGTATTGCCGGCCGATCAATTTCCCGAGCTGGCGCACGCGATTGTTAAGGCGCCCGCTCGCGAGTGCCGCAAGCTCGCCGGAGAGCTGCAACTTCAGCACGCCGCCATCGACCGTCATCGGCGAGCGCGGCAACACCCCCGGCATCGACGCACTCGCGACATAGGCAACCCGCATCACCGCGCCAAGAATGCGTGCGCGGTCGAGTAACCTCGTGGTCGCGATTTCGCGAATGCGCGGCGACAGATCGTCGTCGTTCAAGCCCGCGTAGCGATAAAACACCGCGAGCGCGAGAAACGCGCGGCCCGGATGGTCGATACCGGAGAATGCGCCGTTGGAAATAATGTTCAGGCTCTGCTCGCCGCGATAATCCGGGTGTGCGCGCCAGCCGATGTCGGCCAACAGACACCCGGCATGGCGCAGCCGCATTTCCTCCGGCGTCTCGTCGATGCCGGTGCTCTCCATGAACTTGTCGGTCCAGCCGATCAGTTCCTCGCCGTGTTCGGGCGAGCGGGAGCGCAGGAAGTTGAACTCGCGCGCCGCTTCCATCAACGGATCGAGGTTTCGCTCGGCTTCGTCGAGCTGCTCATAGAGCAAGCCTTCGCGCACGCCGAGCGCGGACACGATGATCGACGCGGGCTTGCCGGCCTTCACGATCTGCTCGAGCACCAGCGAACCGTAAGCGAGCAGCGGACGACGCGCTTCGGCGATCACTTCGATACGCGAGAGCGTTTCGGGATCGACGCGATGCAGGAGGCTCGAAAACTCCATCGCTTCTTTCGCAGGGATCGAATAGCCGTGCATCACGTGCAGCGGATACCCTTTCTGCATCATGTGCAGCCGCGCGATTGCGCGCCAGGTGCCGCCGACAGCGTAGAAGGTGCGGCCCTTCAATGTGCCGAGCAGCGGTTCGTTCTCCAGCTTATCGCGCACGATCTTCTCGGCGGCCTTGATCGACCGCGCCGACGCGTCCGCTAGCGAAAGGCTCCCGAGCGGCATGGTGATGCCCTCGCCGATCGTCTCGCCTTTCATATCGACGAGTTCGAGCGAACCGCCACCGAGATCGCCGATCACGCCATCGATGTCGCTGGTGCCGGAAAGCACGCCGAAGGCCGCCAGCCTCGCTTCGCGATCGCCTGACAGCAGTTCGATGTCGCAGCGGCAGATTTTTTTCGCGCGCTCGATAAATTCCGGACCGTCGCTCGCATCGCGCACCGCGGCCGTTGCAATCGCAATCGCGTCACCGACCTGCATCACGTCGCATAGCGCGCGGAAACGCGAGAGCGCCGAGAGCGCCTTCTCGACCGCTTCCGGCGCGAGCTTGCCTTTGGTCGCGACTTCGCGGCCCAAGCCGCAGAGCGCTTTTTCGTTGAACAGCGGTGTCAGGTTGCGGCTCAGCCGCTCATAGACGACGAGACGGACGGAGTTGGAGCCGATGTCGAAGACGGCAATCGGCTTGCTCGCGGGCAATCGCCCCGGCGCCTCAATCGGATTGCTTTGCCCGTTCCGTCTTACGGACGAGACTACGCGGAGAAGAGTCTTTGAGAGATTTGCCACGTCCCGAAAGGCTCGGATTGGTCATGAAATACTGGTGGGCGTTGAACGATTCTTCGCCCTCGCCGAGCTTTATGCGTTCCGAACTGCCATCGGGCAACACCCGCCAGCTTTGCTCGTTATCCTTAAGGTTAGCGACCATGATCTGGTCGAGCACCTGCTGGTGCACGGTCGGATTGAGAATCGGAACCAGCGTCTCGACGCGGCGATCGAGGTTTCGCGGCATCAGGTCGGCGGACGCGATGTACACGGCGGCTTTGCGGTGCGGCAGGCCATGGCCCATGCCGAAGCAGAAAATGCGGCTGTGTTCGAGGAAGCGGCCGACGATGGATTTGACGCGGATGTTTTCGGAAAGGCCCGCGACGCCCGGACGCAGGCAGCAGATGCCGCGCACGACGAGATCGATCTCGACACCCGCGCGGCTTGCATCATAAAGCGCGTCGATCACGACCGGATCGACCAGCGAATTCATCTTGGCCCAGATCGCAGCGGGTTTGCCCGCGCGCGCATGCGCCATCTCTTGCTGGATATGATCGAGGATGCGCTGCTTCAGGCTGATCGGCGAAATCGCCATCGCCTCTAGGCCCTGCGGCTCGGCATAGCCAGTGATGAAGTTGAAGATGCGCGACACGTCGCGCGCAATCGCCTCATCGGACGTAAAGAAGGAAAGATCGGTGTAAATGCGCGCGGTCACCGGATGGTAGTTGCCGGTGCCGAGATGGCAGTAGGTCGTGACCGACTTGCCTTCGCGGCGCACGACCATCGACATCTTGGCATGCGTCTTCAGTTCGATGAAGCCGAACACGACCTGCACGCCTGCGCGCTCGAGGTCGCGCGCCCAGCGGATATTCGCGGCCTCGTCGAAACGCGCCTTCAACTCCACGAGCGCGGTAACGGATTTGCCGGCTTCGGCTGCTTCCGCGAGCGCTTTCACGATCGGGCTATCGGATGAGGTGCGATAGAGCGTCTGCTTGATCGCGATCACGTTCGGGTCGAGTGCCGCCTGCCGCAGGAACTGCACGACGACGTCGAACGACTCGTAAGGATGATGAACGATCAGATCCTTCTGGCGGATCGCCGCGAAGCAATCGCCGCCCTGATCGGTTACGCGCTCCGGGAAGCGCGGATTATAGGTTTTGAATTTCAGGTCGCGGCGCTCGATGGAAACGAGCTGCGAAAGTTCGTTCAGCGCGAGCATGCCCTCGCCGACGAAGGTTTCGTATTCCAGCACGTTCAGGGCGGTCGCGACGAATGCACGTAATTCGGGCGGCATCGATGCTTCGAGTTCGAGACGGATCACCGAGCCGCGGCGGCGGCGCTTCAGCGCGGTTTCGAACACGCGCACGAGATCTTCGGCTTCTTCTTCGACTTCGATGTCACTGTCACGGATGACGCGAAACGCGCCCTGTCCCTTCAGGATATAGCCGGGGAAGAGTTTCGCCGTGAACAGACCGATCACCGCTTCGAGTGAGATGAAGCGAGTCTCTTTGTTGTCGCCCTCGGGCAGACGTACGAAGCGCTCGATCTGGGCCGGCACGCGGATCAGTGCGTTCATGCCGCGCTGGTCGCTTACGCGCTGAAGCTGAAGCGCAAGCGAGAAGCCGAGGTTCGGAATAAACGGAAACGGATGCGACGGATCGACCGAAAGCGGCGTCAACACCGGAAAGACTTCGTGCAGGAAAGTCTGTTCGAGCGTTGCCAGATCGCTCTTCGAGAGATCGCTAGCATCGACGATGACGATACCGTTCTGCGCAAGCAGCTTGCGGAGTTCGCGCAGTTGTTTCTGCTGCGATGAAGCGAGCTTCGCGGTTTCCGCCACGACCTCGATCAGTTGTTCCGCCGGCGTAAGTCCGTCCGGACTCGGCGCGGTCACGCCTTCGCGCACCTGGCCCTTGAGGCCGGCGACGCGCACCATGAAAAATTCGTCGAGGTTCGCGGCCGAGATCGAAAGGAAGCGCAGCCGCTCCAAGAGCGGGTGCTTTTCGTTCTCCGCTTCTTCGAGCACGCGGCGGTTGAAGGAGAGCCAGGAAATTTCGCGGTTGATGAAGCGCTCGGGCTTCGCACGCAATTCAGCTGCGTCAGCAGACGCGGCTGGCGTACTCGCCTCCGGCAGGGGCAAGTCGGTTTGCGGTTTGATTTCGAGATTCATCTGGCCTCACGCGCCTTTCCAGCGCTTCTCCAGATCATAAAACGAATTGGCGAAAATTATATGACCGTAAATTATGCAATCATTACAATCAGATGACGGCGTTATTCGCGAAGGAGCTGGGAAACGAAGGCCCGCGTCGCGGGCCTGCCCGCAGCAAGGGCCGCCGCATCGATTTTCGCAACCAGTTCCCGCGCGTGGCCTAGCGAGCGCTCCATGCGCGGCAGAAGATACGCGATCAGGTCCTGATCGACCGCGACCTGACGATCCGCGAACAACTTCACGAGGACGGCCGCGATCAGCGCGTCGTCCGGTGCATCGAGTTTCGCTGACGGCACCGTGCGCAGACGCGAAGCGAGATCGGGCAGCACCGCCATGCCGGATTCCAGCGACTTTCCCGATGTGA
>JAKFYO010000226.1 GCA_021730825.1 Hyphomicrobiales bacterium | reverse complement strand
GACCCGGCATCATGAAGGCCGGATCGACGCCGCGCTCGAAGCGGAAGCGTGCGTCGGAAAGCAAGCCAAGTTTACGTCCGGTCTGCGCGATGTTGAGCGGATTCCAGAGCGCGGATTCGACGACGACTTCCGTTGTCGCTTCCGAGACGCCGCTTTCTTCGCCACCCATGACGCCTGCGAGCGATTCCACCGCGCGATCGTCGGAAATGCAGCAGATCGTGTCATCCAGCTCGTAAGTCTTGCCGTCGAGCGCGAGAATTTTCTCGCCCTTCCTGGCGCGGCGCACGACCAGATTGCCCGTCACCTTCGCGGCGTCGAACACATGCAGCGGCCGCGAGCGGTCGTGCGTCAGCAAATTCGTAATATCGACCAGCGCATTGATCGGGCGCAGACCGATGGCGCGGAGGCGCTTCTGGAGCCACTCCGGCGAAGCGCCGTTCTTGACGCCCTTAATCACGCGAATGCCGAACGCCGGGCAAAGCTCCGGCGCTTCGATCTTCACTTTGATCGGGCAGGGGAATTTTCCGGCAACCGGCTTCGGCGCTTTCTCGTTGAAAGTGCCGAGACCTGCGGCCGCGAGATCGCGCGCAATGCCCTGCACGCCAAGCGCGTCCGGCCGGTTCGGCGTGACCGCGATATCGAACACCGGATCGTTGAAACCGAGAACTTCCGCGAAAGGTTTTCCGAGCGGCGCGTCGGCCGGCATTTCGATGATGCCCGCGTGTTCGTCCGATAAACCCATCTCGCGCTCGGATACGAGCATGCCGCGCGATTCCACGCCGCGGATCGCGCCGATCTTCAGAACGTCGCCGCTTGCAGGAATTGTCGTGCCGGGTTTCGCGAATACCGCCTTCATGCCGCCGCGCGCATTCGGCGCGCCGCAGACGACCTGAATTGGATTGCCGTCGCCGATATCGACCATGCAAACGCGAAGCTTGTCCGCGTTCGGATGCTTCTCGGCGGAGATCACATTCGCGACGACGAAAGGCGCGAGTGTTGCCGCCTTGTCCTCGATGGATTCAACCTCGAGACCGACTTCGTTCAGCTTTTCGGAAATCTGGGCGACCGTCGCGTCAGTCGAGAGATAATCTTTCAGCCAGGAGAGGGTGAATTTCACGTGCTCAGTCCTCCCGCAAGCGTCGGGAAGTCGAGCGGCCGGAAGCCGTAGTGTTCGATCCAGCGCACATCCGCCTCGAAGAACGGACGCAGATCCGGCATGCCGTATTTCAGCATCGCGATGCGGTCGATGCCCATGCCCCAGGCAAAGCCCTGATACTCGTCGGGATCGAGCCCGCAGTTACGCAGCACGTTCGGATGCACCATGCCGCAGCCGAGAATTTCTAACCAATCATTGCCCTGACCGAACTTGATGTCGCCGCCGGAGCGGTCGCACTGGATGTCGACTTCCATCGACGGTTCGGTGAACGGAAAGAACGACGGACGGAAGCGCATCTTCACGTCGTCGACTTCGAAGAACGCTTTGCAGAACTCAGCGAGAATCCATTTCAGGTGCCCGAGGTGCGATTTCTTGTCGATCACCAAACCTTCGACCTGATGGAACATCGGCGTGTGGGTCTGGTCCGAGTCCGAGCGATAGGTGCGGCCCGGAATGATGATCTTGATCGGCGGCTTTTGCTTCTGCATCGAGCGGATCTGCACCGGCGAGGTGTGCGTGCGTAAGAGCTTGCGTTCGCCGGCAGCATTAGGCGGGAAGAAGAAGGTGTCGTGCATTTCCCGCGCCGGATGGCCGGCCGGGAAGTTCAGCGCCGTGAAATTATAGAAGTCGGTTTCGACATCCGGACCTTCGGCAACCGAGAAACCCATGTCGGCGAAGATCGCAGTCAGTTCTTCGACGACCTGCGAAATCGGATGAATGCGGCCGGTCTCGGCGGGCGCCGCGCGAACGGGGAGCGTTACGTCGGCAACGTCAGCCGCGAGCTTCGCCGAAATCGTTTTTTCTTTCAGTTCGGATTTTTTCTTATCTAACGCGCCGGATACGCGGTCGCGCAGCGCGTTGATCTTCGCGCCTTCCGTCTTGCGCTCCTCTGGCGACATCGCACCGAGGCCCTTGAGCAATTCGGAGACCGAACCCTTCTTGCCGAGCGCCGAGACGCGAACGGCTTCGAGCGCGGCTTCGTCAGCCGCGCCCGCGATCTGCGTTACGAGATCGTTTTCTAGCTTTGCGTGGTCGGTCATGGCGCGCGCTCAGTTAAGAGCGGCGCGTGCCTGTGCGCAAAGGGCCTTGAACGCCGCCGGTTCGTGAACGGCGAGGTCCGCGAGCACCTTGCGGTCGACTTCGACGCCGGCCTTGTTCAATCCGTTGATGAACTTGCCGTAGACGAGGCCTTCTTCGCGCACTGCTGCGTTGATGCGCTGGATCCAGAGCGCGCGGAACGTGCGCTTCTTCACCTTGCGGTCGCGGTAGGCGTACTGCATCGACTTGTCGACGGCAGCTTTCGCGGTGCGGATGGTGTTCTTGCGGCGGCCACGGAAGCCCTTGGCGGCCTTGTAGGTTTTCTTGTGCTTGGCGTGTGAAGTTACGCCGCGTTTGACGCGTGCCATAAGTGATCTCCTTCAGAACAGATTTGGAAAACGAGCGGCGCTTAGCCGTTCGGCAAAAAGATCTTGCGGACGCGCACGGCGTCGGATTCGGAGATCACGCGCGTGCCGCGCAGTTTCCGGATCTGGCTCGTGGTCCGCTTGATCATGCCGTGGCGTTTTCCAGCCTGGGCGGCGATCACCTTGCCGGTCGAAGAAATCTTGAAGCGTTTCTTCGCGCCGGACTTGGTCTTCAGCTTGGGCATTTTGCTCTCCATGGACTTTCGCCGGGCATGCCCGCCTAAGTCACTGTATTTGCTCGGAATTGAGCGCTCGAAAGCCGCCACGGCAGCCCTAGACATGGCCGGTCGGCTCGAAGGCCGTCTCGATAGACGAGACGGCGGGGGTTTTCAAGTATTTGGGTCGGACGCGGGTTTAACGCGGCGCCAGGATCATGACGATCTGGCGGCCTTCGGACATCGGCTCCATCTCGACTTTTGCTATTGTTGTCGTGTCCTCTTTCAGCTTCTGCAAGAGCTTGTAGCCGAGCTCCTGGTGCGCCATTTCGCGGCCACGGAAGCGAAGCGTGACCTTCACCTTGTCGCCCTCTTCGAAGAAGCGCTGGATCGACCGCATTTTTACGTCGTAGTCGTGCTTGTCGATGCCGGGGCGCAGTTTGATTTCCTTGACCTCGACGGTCTTCTGCTTCTTGCGCGCTTCGGCGGCTTTCTTCTGGGCCTGGAATTTGAATTTGCCGCTGTCCAGAATTTTGCAGACCGGCGGATTGTTGTTCGGCGAGATCTCGACAAGGTCGAGGCCCGCGTCCTTCGCCATCTGGATTGCTTCTTGGATCGGTACGGTCCCGCGGTTCTCGCCTTCGGCATCGATCAGCTGAACTTCGCGGACGCGGATATCTTCGTTGGTGCGCGGGCCATCTTTTTGAACGGGTGCCGCGGCTCTCATCGGACGACGAATGGGGGCAGTCTCCTCTAGCTGTTAAAACGAACGCTGTTACGCCGGAACCAGAGCCTTCAAGGGAAGACCGGCCCTACTCGGCGAAGCATTGGCAAGATCGTGAGAAACGGGCGGCAAGTCAAATCGGCTTGCTAGGCGCGGGTTTCTTCGCGACGTCGCGGTACACCGCAAGCAGCCGCGTCGAAAAGGTCTCTTTCGAGAACTGCGCGGCGATCCATTCGCGGCCGCGCACGCCCATGGCGCGGCGGGCAGGCGCGCCCATGGCCAATAATTTAAATAGAGTTTGCGCGAGTTCCGAGGCGTCACCCGAGCGGTAAAGAACACCGGTCGAGCGTGCGTCCGGGATATAGGGAGCCGCGCGCACCATTTCATCCCCGTTCTCGGAGTCGGAAACCGCAACCGGCACACCCATCGCCTGCGCCTCCAGCACCGCGCGGCGGTGGCCGCCTTGACTGACGGAAGTGCAGACCACGATGTCGGCAAGCGAGTAGGCCGACAGCATATCTTCGGTGTGGCCGGCAAAACGGATGCGGTTCGAGAGACCGAGCTGATGCACCTGATCCCAGAGTTCGCCGGTATAGCCCGAGCGCTGCGGGTGCTCGCCCGCGAACACGCAAATAAAATCCTTGAGCCCCGCTTCGCGAAGCCGCGATGCCGCCTCGACCAGAAGATGCGGCGCTTTCGGCCGGGTCAGCCGTCCGGGCAAGAGGATCACGCGATCCTTCGCCTCGAGACCCCACTCGCTCGCGAGCGATGCGCGGCGGGCCGGATCGATCAGCGAGGGATTGAACGCCTCGAAGTCGATCGCGTTCGGCACGACCGAAATTTTTTCGCGCGCGGTGCCGTAGCGCTCCTCGACCATTTTCGCGAGACGCTCGCCGGGCGCAATCACGCGGGCGCCCCGCACCATCACGCTGTTATAGAAACGCTTCAGCGGATTGCGCTCCGAGAAGCTGCCGTCATAGGTCGCAATGAACGGCACCTTCGAAATCTTGTTCGCGACGAGACAGCTCCAGGCCGGCGCGCGGCTCTGCGCATGCAGAAGATCGGCGTCGAGATCGCGCGAGAGTTCCGCAAGCTTCTTTGCGTTCGCGTACATCTGCGTCGGGTTTTTGGAGGCGACCGGAAGCTTGATCACGGTGGCACCCGCGCGGCTCGCAGCACTTTCTAACCTGCCGCCCTCCGACACGATGACGGCGCGGTGCTTGGCGCGCGTCAGCGCTTCGGCGATTTCGATGGCATGATTGACGGTGCCGCCCGGTTGCAGGTCGGGAATGACCTGGACCACGGTCAGCGGGCGCTCGTTCATGTTGGCGGCTGGAGTCGTCACGCTTCGGGTTCTAAAATCCCGATGCGGCAATCGCAAGGCGGCTTGCCTTCACTTCGTCGGCATATTACGCGGCAAAGATGAGCAGCGAACCCGAATATCTATCCGTAGGTAACCCGCCGCGCCGCATCGCTATTCGTGCGCGCGAAGGAACTGCGCCCGGCCTGTTCTGGCTCGGCGGCTTTGCCTCCGACATGAAGGGCACCAAGGCTGTCGCATTGGACGAACATGCGGTGAAGACCGGCCGCGCCTCGATCCGCTTCGATTATTCGGGTCACGGCGAAAGCAGCGAAAAATTCGACGGCGGCACCATTTCTTCGTGGCTCGAAGACGCGCTCGCGGTATTCACGCATCGCGCGAAAGGTCCGCAGATCGTGGTGGGCTCCTCGATGGGCGGATGGATGGCGCTCCTGCTCGCGCGCGCGTTAGCGAATGATCCATTGCTCGCGCCAGGCGCAAAACTCGCAGGACTTGTCCTGATCGCGCCGGCGCCCGATTTCACCGAAGAACTGATGTGGAAAAATTTTTCGGAAGAAGTTCGTGCGCAGATCGAAAAGACTGGAAAGTGGGAGCGCCCTTCGGCCTATGGCGACGACCCTTATCCGATCACGAAGGCGCTCATCGAAGACGGGCGCAAGCATCTTCTCTTGGGCAGGCCGATCGAGGTGAAGTGTCCGGTCCGCATTTTACAGGGCGTGATGGACCCGGACGTGCCGTGGCAGCACGCGATGAAACTCGTCTCTTGTCTCGCACAGGACGACGTCACGATGACGCTCGTCAAAGACGGCGATCATCGCCTGTCGCGGCCGGAAGACATCGAGCGGTTGCTGAAGACGGTGGATGAACTCGCGGCGGAAGTGAGTGCGGCTTAAGCCGAAGCCCATTCTTCGGAAACGGATGCGTCGATTTCCGCAGGCGCCTTCTCGCGTTTCAGGGCCGCGAA
>JAKFYO010000114.1 GCA_021730825.1 Hyphomicrobiales bacterium | reverse complement strand
GCTTCGAGGAGGCGAAGGCCTTCGACGCCGCCGAGGTGATCGAAGCCCGTGCACCGAAGGTGGAAGTGATCGACCCCAAATTCTGAGCTGCATCCAAACCCCATCCTGACGGGTTTATGCTGCAAGGCTCAGGGAGGACTTCATGCGCTTTATATTGGCTACCCTCGTTACACTCGGCACGATTGCGGGAGCGCTCGCACAGACCAATTATGAAAGCTGGCCCGTGCTCAAGAACCCGTTTCCGAGCACCGGCGGCAACAATGTCATGATCGACAAATACGAGCCGGTCGTCGCTAACGGCAAATGCACGACCGATTTCACCGCGATCATCGAAGGCAAGCCCTACTACAACGAAGTCGTGTTCGACGCGGTGCCGACGCAGGGCGGCATTCTCTGCACCAACGGCAAGTTCCGCGCGAAAGACGGCAGCGCTGAAGGAACAACCCCGTTCGAAGTCTTCATCAAGGACGGTATCAAGCGCGCGAAGCCGTGAGCCCGGAACCTTCCGGCCTCACGCGGGTTATCTGCCCGAATGGAATTCAAATCGGAAGGGTAATCAGATGGGACGCGGTCTTCTTCTTTGGCTTATTGGCATTCCGCTGCCGATCATTCTTGTGATCTGGCTGTTTGGCGGTCTCGGCTAAGCCGGCTACTTCTTCGCGGCCGTCGTCCCCCCGCGGCCGCCCTTAAATGACCGGAGCTTCCCCCGCTCCGGTCATTTTATTTTGCGCTATTTCACGGTGACGGTATCGGCCGGCGTAGTGCCGCGGCCCTTCAGGTCGATTTTGATGAAGAGCCAGATATCGACGATCGTTTTTGCGGCGATCAGGAGCACCAGCGGCGCCAGCGCGCCGTATTTCTGCGAGAGTGCCGCCCCCGCCAAGATCACCACGTGCATGATGATGATGCGGGTATAGAGCCCGCCCACGAGCGCGCCTGCCTGCCTGCCCTCGAATGAATCCTGATCCACCAGCCGTTTCCAGAGCGGCAGCTTCGCCATCTCGATGACGAAAGCGATGCCGCGCCCGATAAAGGAAACCGCAAGCGGCAGCAGCAGGCCGTTTGCGATCACGATGCCGTTCCAGAATTCGTTCGGCATGGTCTGGAAGAAGGTTTCGCTCAACTGCGTATTGCGGCCGGGCTTTCCGGAGAAAAATGCCCATAGAAAAATGAAATGACCGAGCATGAAGCCGGTCGAATGCACGAGGAAGAAGCAGAACATGAAGACCCGGCCGAGAATTTCGCCGAAGAAATTCTTCGCGAAATCGCCGCCTATGAGAATCCGCATCAAGGTCCAGAACGCGATGATGACGGTCTCGGCCCAATAGAGCATCAAAAGTACGAACGTATTCCACCCCCAGAACATGACGCCTAGGATCGGGATCAGGTTGGAGACCAGAACGATCAGGACCGGGAGATAAAGTCCGGGACCGGAGTACGGCTCCGGCTCGCGCGCCAGGCCCGGATGATTCTTGCTGTATGTGTTTTGCATTCGGGAAAACCGTAATTCCGCAGGGCGGGTCAACGTGGCGGCGATTCGGGCCTGAAATTCACAGTTTGGGGCATGAGATCAATGACTGCGGCGTCAAAAAACTGTTAGCCTTATGTCATGTAAGCGATTCGCGAATGCGACGCTTCTCTCCACTCCTCCCGGCGTGGCGTAAAGAACTGAGGCGGCCTTCGGGCCGCCTCTTCTGTTTGTGGCGCCTACTTCGCGCCTGACTTCTCCTTAATCACGGTCCAGAGCATCAGATAGATCAGCGCGCCGTTCAGGCAGTGCCAGACGAAGTGCGTGCCGAGCGGAAACTGCGCGCAGACGCTCGGATCGACGATGCGGAAGCTCAAGGAAAGCGCGAACAGCGCCGCCGCGCAAAGATATGCGCCGCCGACCCAACGCATTTCGCCGCCCTTTACGCGCAGAAGAATGCCTAAGATCACGAGTGCGCCGAACACCGGGAAATAAAAACCGGAGTTATTGAGGAAGCCCGGCGGCAATAGCCGCGGAAGGACTGCGGCGACCACGAGGAAGATTGCAATCCAAAGCGTTGTCGCTGCAACACCCTGCCCCAAGAAACGGCGCAGCGTGTAAACTAGGAAGGTCACGACAAAGATTCCGATCGGGATCGAATCCGCGAGCAGACCCCATCTTGTCGCAAAGGTATGAAACAGCGACGAGCCGATCCCGACCAGCACCGCAAGCCCGATCAGAAGCAGAATGAAGCGGTCGCCCTTGCCTTCGCGCTTCCACAGCATGTAGGCGCCGGCGGCAGCGAGGAAGAAAGCGAGATTGCTGATCGCGTTCACAGGCTCTGCCCAAAACCCGGCGTGCAGCCGTTCGCAATAGAGATCGAGCGGATCGTTCAGTGCCATGCTGGAATTCCTGCTGCCTTCAAGGAGCGCATATATTGCCCGCGCGAGCGCCGATTTGCGAGTCGAGGCAGCCCCTTATCCTGCCCCTCTCGGGGGGGATTCCGCGCGTTCATGCAGCGATTCCGAAAACGGAAAATTCGCGAGTCGAATGAATCGGATAGCGCGGGTTTTGCGAGCTAATCCAGAGCTTCAGGCGGCAGTTGCGGTCTGCTCGGCTGGCGCCACCTTCGCGGCATACATTGCTTCGATCAGCGCGATGTAGGAGGCCGCGGGCAGCGGCGGCGCGAACACATAGCCCTGCGCCTGGTGCACGCCCTTACGGCGCAGATACTCGACCTGATCGAAGCTCTCGACGCCTTCGGCAATCACCTCCATGTTCATCGTGCGCGCAAGCTCAAGCAACGTCTCGATGATGGTCTGGGAATGGCGCTCGGTATTGATCGCGTCGATGAAGAGCTTGTCGATCTTGATGGTATCGACGCCAAGCTTCATCAGATAGGACAGACCGCCGTGGCCGGTTCCCACGTCGTCGATGGCGACGCGAATGCCTAGCTTCTGCAGCCGCTCGATGATGTTGCGGGCGAGGTCGAGATCCGGCAGCGGCTCGCGCTCGGTCACCTCAAGCACGATCTGCGAAAGGCTGATCTGCGAATTCGTGAAGATCGCCTTCAGTTCTTCGATGATCGAGTCGTTCGCGAAGTGACCTGCATAGAGATTGAAAGCGATGTTGATCTGCGGCCGGTTTACGTGTGCTGCCCCTACTTCGACGCAGGCACGCTTCATCAGCGCGCGCGTCATCGGATAGATAAGACCCGAGCGCTCCGCGAGCGGGATGAAATTCGCGGGCGACACCATGGTGCCGTCCGGGCGGCGCCAGCGCGCCAGCACTTCCGCACCGACGATCCTGCCGCTCGAAATGTCGATCGTGGGCTGAAAGAACGGAACGATCTCGCCGTTCTCGATCGCCTCGCGGAACTGCACCAGCGGGTCGCTGCGGTTGCGGCGAAAATAGAGCGACACAAATGCAAAAATCAGAATTGTAATCAGTGTCGAGCCGACACGGCCGACGGTCATCAGGTCGCGATATTCTTCGGTGAGCGTCGCGCGGGTACGCTCGACCACGACTGCGATGGGAAAGCGGTCGGATTTCAGATGCACGCCGAGCGTGCGGGTGTGGTCGATGCTGAGGCCTTCATCCCCGATCGGGCGGGCGGCCACAATTTCGGAGTTGTCGAGCACGAGCCGCAGGCTGCGGCCGTTCTGGAAATCGTCGTCGATCGTATCGGGCACCAGAAAATCCGCCGGGATCAGCGCGCCGAGCGGCTTCGCGTTCTTGCGATCTAACCGGAGCCGGAGCGCGCGATCGTTGCGGTCGCGGAAGCGGATCAATGAGACTTCAAAACGCCTGTCCGCGAGCGGCAACTCACGCGACACCGCGCGCGGCTCGCCGCCATCACCGAAATTGGTGCAGGTAGTCAGGCCGCTCTCGTCCAGCACCGCGATCTCCTTGATCGGGGTCGAGGCACTGGTGGCCCTGCGCATGATCTCCAGCGATCTCTGATCGCAACCACCGACGACCGACGACAGATCGACGAGGGTCGCCATAGCGCTTTCAAGACGGATTTCGGCAAGACCGAGCGCGCTGCGCGCCTGCGATTCAAGTTTCGCGCGCGCGTTGCGTTCGACGTAGCCGTTCAGGCTCAATTCGACCAGCAGAATAGGTACGCAGGCGACCGCAGCGCCGCCCAGCACAACCCCTGCCCACCATGCCTTCGATTTGCGCACGCAATCCGACCTTGACCGCCCGGTTGCGAACATAAGAACAAGGTGCGGATTAAGGTTGCGTTAACGATCAGAACGGCGGCAATCGGGCGTCTTATCGCTGGCCTTTGGCGGCGGCGACACTGGTCCACTTCTTATATGTGTAGCGCGCCTGATAGCTCGCGACCTTCATGCCGGTCGCTCCATCGAGAAAACCGAGTTGCAGGACGAAGCTGCGGAGATACGCGGCGGCACCCCTCAGCAGCGCTTCCGGTGCGCTGGCGCTTCTGCCCTTTGCGAGCAGTTCCTGTGCTGCGATATGCCCGTAGCGTTCGATCTTGCCGTCGGCATCGTCGGCGCTGACGATGGTGTTGTGCTCGATCGGATTCTTCAGCGTGCGTACTTCGCCGTCCACGATCACGCTTTCATGGACGAGGTTGTCGTTGAAGCGTCCACGCTCACGGCGATAGAGACGCAAGACGTGATCCGGCCACCAGCCGCCGAAGCGCACAATTTGCCCGCAGAAGCGGTTTCGGCGCGGCATCCGGTAACCGGGGGCGGCCGAAGCATCGTTCAACACGGCCTTTATTTCTGCGATCAGTCCCGCTTCCATCCACTCATCGGAATCGAGCGACAGAATCCAGTCGCCGCTTGCCGCTTCCTGTGCGCGCCGCTTCTGCGGGCCGAAGCCCGGCCAGTCTTTGGGCTCCAGTATTTTCGCACCGAAACCGCGCGCGATCTCCAGCGTGCGGTCCGTACTGCCGCTATCCACGATCACGATCTCGTCCGCGAGACCGGCAACCGAGCGCAGGCAACGCTCGATCGAGGCTTCCTCGTTCTTGGTAATGACAATGAGGGAAAGACGCGGCATATCGGTTTCGTTGCGAAGACAGACCGTTTCGGGCTATCTGGGGCGAGCCTGTTTCAAAGCGGCGAACAGCTCGTTTGATCGAAGAAGCACGATATGCCGCAGCCCGGTTCGCCCGTCCAGCCCGTGACAAAGCTCCCGAAACTCGCATTCGTGCGCCAGAAATTCTCCCGCTTCGGCGGCGGCGAGCTCATTCTGAACCGCACCATCGAAGCGTTGCTTCAGCGCGGGGTTGCTATTTCGATCATTGCGCGCGAATGGCAGCCGCAGCCCGGACTCCAATTCCAGCGCTGCGATCCATCACGCTCGCCGCGCACAAGCCGCGATACGCGCTTCGCCAAGGCTGCCTGCTCGATCATCGCGGACATGAGGGACACGCTCGTGCAATCGCATGAGCGGCTTGCATGTTGCGACATTTATCGCGCGGGCGACGGCGTTCACGCCGCCTATCTCGCACATCGTGCGCGTAGCATCGGCCCCTTAAAGCGCTGGTTTCAGAATATAAGCGGCTACCACCGCGATGTGGTGCGGCTGGAGCGCGAGATGTTCGCGAGCAAGCGGCTGAAAGCCGTGATCGTGAATTCGCAGATGGTTGCCGACGAGATCGTCGCGCACTTCTCTTATCCGCGCGAGCGTATTCACCTCATTCCGAACGGAATCGATCTCTCGAAGTTCAAGGCAGACGCGCTCGCGGTCTTGCGCGAAGAGTCCCGCAAGAAACTTGACCTCGTTGCCGGGAAAAAGATTCTGGTCACGATCGGCTCCGGCTACGAGCGCAAAGGTGTCGCGCAA
>JAKFYO010000158.1 GCA_021730825.1 Hyphomicrobiales bacterium | reverse complement strand
TCGCTGCCTGCCGAAGCAATCAAAAGTTTCGGACGCGACGCGAACGGACGCATCGACAATTCTTTCGTGCGGGAAGAAGTCATCCGTGCGGAAATCGACGGTCGCGCGCTGCTCGCCACCATCGAGCGCTACCGCGCCGAAGCCAAGGCCGGCCAAGGTGTGGGCGCAAAATCTGCGATCCTGAAATATGCCGGTACCGAGTTGAACAAGCGCCGCTACGAAGCCTTCATGACCATCGGCGGCTCCGATGCGCTCGAATGGGAAAGCGCACGCTCCGACGACGGCACGCTTGCGCGCGAATGGCTTCGCACCAAGGCGAACTCGATCGAAGGCGGCACTTCCGAAATCATGCTCGGCATCGTCGCCAAGCGAATTCTAGATCTGCCGGAGGCCTGACATGATCGCGCTCGACGAAGATCGGATCATGCTGCGCGACTCCGCGCGCGAATTTCTCACCGACAAGTCGCCGGTCTCGGAATTGCGCCGCCTGCGCGACACCAAAGACAAAGACGGCTTCAGCCGCGATCTCTGGCGCGGCATGAAAGACATGGGCTGGACCGGCATCCTGATCGACGAAGCCAATGGCGGCTCGGATTTCGGTCATGTCGGCATGGCGCTGGTCTGCGAGGAAATGGGGCGGACGCTTGCCGCCTCGCCTTTCCTCTCGACTGCGGTAATGGCCGCGACCGCGCTCCGCCGCGGCGGCTCGGAAGAACAAAAAAAGAAGTGGCTGCCCGCGATCTCGGAGGCGAAAGCGATCATCGCGCTCGCGGTCGATGAAGGCCGCAAGCACGCGCCGGAGAAAACCGCGCTGAAAGCCGAAATGGCAGGCAACGCTTTCAAGCTTACCGGCGAGAAGTCTTTTGTCGTGGACGGTCATGTCGCAGACGCGATCATCGTCGCCGCGCGCACCGAAGGCGAACCCGGCGATAAGAACGGCATTTCGCTTTTTCTCGTCGATGCGAAAGCGCCTGGTATTTCCATCGAACGCGTGATCGGCGTCGATAGCCGCAATAATGCGCGCATCAAGTTCGAGAACGTGAATGCCGTCGATGCGCTCGGTGGCACCGGCAAAGGCTTCGGCTTACTCGAGAACGCCTTGAACGCGGGACGCGCCGGTGTCTCCGCGGAATTGCTCGGCGTCGCGGGCGAAAGTTTCGACCGCACGGTCGCGTTCCTGAAGGAGCGCAAGCAATTCGGCAAGCCGATCGGCGCGTTTCAGGCGTTGCAGCATCGCGCGGCGCATCTGTTCGGCGAACTCGAACTGCTGCGCTCGCTGGTGCTGTCCGCTTGCGTTACGCTGGATAAAAGCCCGGACGCCGCAGGCTCGGTTGTGAGCGCCGCCAAATATAAAGCCTGCGAAGTCGCTAAGCTTGCGGTTTCCGAAGCAGTGCAGATGTTCGGCGGCATGGGCATGACCGACGAAGTCGATATCGGCCTCTTCATGAAGCGGGCACGCGCGGCGCAGGAACTGCTCGGCGACGCCTATTTCCACGCCGACCGCTACGCGCAGAGCCAGAAATTCTGATCTTCAAGAAAATTCGAGGAAAGCAATGACCATTCGTTTCGACAATCGCGTTGCCATCGTCACCGGCGCGGGCAACGGCATCGGCAAATCCCACGCGCTCGCGCTCGCGGCACTCGGCGCAAAAGTCGTGGTGAACGATCTCGGCGGCGCGCGTGACGGCTCCGGCGGCTCGCTCTCTAGCGCCGAAACGGTCGTGCAGGAGATCAAAGCCAAGGGCGGCGACGCGATGGCGAACGGTGCCAACGTCGCCAAATATAATGAAGTCGAGGCGATGATCGAAGATGCTAAGAAAAAATGGGGGCGCGTCGATATCGTCGTGAACAACGCGGGCATCCTGCGCGACAAGAGCTTCGCGAAGATGGAGCTCGACGACTTCCGCCTTGTACTGGAAGTGCACCTGATGGGCTCGGTGAACTGCTGCAAGGCGGCGTGGGAAACCATGCGCGAGCAGAACTATGGCCGCATCGTGCTTACTTCTTCTTCGTCCGGCCTGTTCGGGAATTTCGGCCAGTCGAATTATGGCGCCGCCAAAGCCGCGATGGCGGGCCTCATGAACGTGCTTCACCACGAAGGCCAGAAATTCAACATCCGCGTGAACACGCTATCGCCGACGGCTGCGACCCGCATGACCGAAGAACTGCTGCCGCCGAATGTGCTCTCGCTCATGCAGCCCGAAGCGATCACGCCTGCCGTGCTCTACATGGTGAGCGAGAACGCTCCTTCCCGCACCATCATGGGTGCGGGCGCGGGCGTCTATTCGGTGATCCGTATTGTCGAGACGCAGGGCGTCTACTTCCCGCCGGAAGATCGCACGCCGGACGCGATCGCCGCCAAGTTCGCGGAAATTTCCGACATGAAAACCGCGCAGGCGCTGGAAGGCGCGTTCCAGCAAACGCAGAAATATGTCGCGATGGCCGCGAAGGCAGCCGGCATCGACTTGTCCAAAAAGTAATACCCGCCGTCATTCGCATTTTCGCGATGCTGCGCTAGGCTCACGCTTATGAGCCAGACGCAGCATTTCGACGACGCGGAAAAACTCGCGGAAGAAGTTGCCGGGAAATTCGGCCGCGAAATCACGCTCGCATTGCCGCTCGGCCTCGGCAAGGCGAACACGGTCGCAAATGCGATCTATGCGCGTGCGGCGAAAGACGCTTCGTCGAAACTCAACATCTTTACTGCGCTGACCTTGCAGCGGCCGAGCGTTTCGGGGCTTGAGGCTCGCTTCATCAATCCGGTGCTGGATCGGTTGTTCGGCGGCTATCCTGAGCTTGCTTATGCGAAGGCGCTCCGCTCAGGCCAGCTTCCAAAGAACATTCATGTCAGCGAGTTTTTTCTGCTGGCTGGCCGTTCGCTCGGAATTCCATCGGTCCAGCAGAATTACATCTCCGCCAATTACACACACGCATTCCGTTACATCCTCGACCGCAAGGTCAATGTAATCGCGCAACTGGTCGCGAAGCGCGTGGTCAATGGCGAGACGCGCTACAGCCTCTCCTGCAACACCGATCTCACGCTCGACCTTCTGAAAGCGCGCGCGGAAGGCCGCGCGAACTTCGCGCTGGTGGCTGAAGTGAATTCGGAATTGCCGTTCATGCCGGGCGACGGCGACCTGCCCGAGAGCGCGTTCGATTTTGTCTATGAAAACCTAAAGACGGATTTTCCGTTGTTCGCGCCGCCGAAGCAGCCGGTACCGCTCACCGCTTATGCGATCGGCCTTCATGTGGCGACGCTGGTCGAAGACGGCGGCACGCTGCAAATCGGGATCGGCGCCGAAGGGGATGCGGCGGCCAAGGGATTGATCATTCGGCATAAGGAGAACGCCGCGTTTCGGGAGATGATCGCGGCACTTTCGCCGGGCGCAAAAGCCGAGTTTGGCACTTTTGAGAAGGGCCTTTATGGCGCCTCGGAAATGCTGGTCGACTCGTTCCTCGATCTGATTGACGCGGGCGTGGTCAAGCGAGAAGCCGAGGGCGCGATTTTGCACGGCGGCTTTTTTCTTGGACCGAGAAAATTTTACCAACGCCTACGCGAAATGGATGAGCCTTCCCGCGCGAAGCTACAGATG
This sequence comes from Hyphomicrobiales bacterium, assembly GCA_021730825.1. GTDB lineage: Bacteria > Pseudomonadota > Alphaproteobacteria > Rhizobiales > Xanthobacteraceae. The sequence continues at coordinate 2,247 of JAKFYO010000158.1, read as the reverse complement.
AAGGCGATCTCCTACGTCAACCAACTTTATGGCGACGAAGAAAAGAAGCGCGCGGCGCGGGTGAAGGCACGTTTTATCAACAACGGCATGATGGCGACTTTGCTCGGTGCCGTGACGTCGGACGGCCTTGAGAGCGGCCTCGTAGTAAGCGGCGTCGGCGGGCAGTACAATTTCGTTGCACAGGCTTTCGCGCTGGAAGATGCGCGCTCGATCATCTGCGTGAATTCGACGCGCGCGGCGGGAGCCAGGACGCTTTCCAACATTCGCTGGAATTACGGGCACACGACAATTCCGCGGCACCTGCGCGATATCGTCGTTACCGAATACGGTGTCGCCGACCTGCGCGGAAAATCCGACGAGGACGTGATCGCAGCGATGCTCTCTGTGACCGATTCGCGGTTTCAGGACGAATTGCTGCGCGAGGCAAAGAGCAATTCCAAGATTTCAAAGGATTACGAAATTCCGGCGGCGTACCGCAACAACACGCCGGAACGGATCGCGAAGGCATTAGCGTCCGCGAAAGAGCGCGGGCTGTTACCGGACTTCCCCTTCGGCACGGATTTTACAGATGTCGAGTTGCGGATCATCCCGGCACTGCAACTCCTGAAGCAGAAGCTCGCCTCGCCGCTTTCGCTAATTCCCGTATTGCTCCGAGGCCTGCTCGCGCCGAAGACTCCGGAAAGCGAAGCCGCGATCGAACGAATGGGATTGACGAAAGCTGGAACCTTCAAAGACCGCGTCTATCGCATGCTGCTGCGTGGGGCGCTGCGCGGCTGAGTTATTTGCAGAATTTGTTGTAGCGCTCGATGCAGGTCTTCAGGACCTCTTCGCCCGGCTTCTTCCACCAATCGCCTGCGGAAAAAATTTCGACTTCCTGCGGACCGAAGTAGCCCGCACCTTCGATCATTCCACGGAAGGCTTTGAGGTCGATCACGCCATCGCCCATCATGCCGCGATCAAGCAGCATGTCCTTGGTCGGCACCAGCCAGTCGCAGATGTGGTGCGCGAAGATGCGTTTCTCGACGCCGGCGCGGGCGATCTGCTCTTTCAACTCCGGATCCCACCACACGTGATAGGTGTCGATGGCGACGCCAACGTCGGGGCCGAGCTGAACCGCCATATCGAGCGCCTGTTTCAGCGTATTCACGCAGGCCCGGTCGGCGGCATACATTGGATGCAACGGCTCGATTGCGAGCGGCATTTTTGCGCCGCGTGCGTGATCGAGTGCGGCGGAAATTCCTTCGGCGACCTGTGTGCGTGCCCCGACAATGTCGTTCGAGCCATGCGGCACGCCGCCGACAACGAGTACAAGACAATCCGCACCAAGTGCCTGCGCTTCATCGATTGCGCGCTTGTTGTCGTCGATCGCAGCGGCACGGCCTTTTGCGTCCATGTGCGTGAACATGCCGCCACGGCAATAGCCGGTGACCTGCATGCCGTTGTCCTTGATGACCTTCGCGGAATTATCGAGACCGAATTTCGCGACCTGATCGCGCCACGGATCGATGGCCTTGATGCCGAGCTTCGCGCAGGCTTCGACCGCTTCGCCGAGATTCCACTGCTCGCGGACCGTCGCCAGATTGATCGAAAGGCCTTGCGCGTTCATCGCTCAACCGATGCCGTGAACGGCGAGCAGCTTCTTCATGCGGGAAGCGGCAAGTTCGGGATCGTGCAGCACGCGCGCCTTGTCGGCGAGACGGAACAGTTCGGAAAGATGCTGCATCGAGCGCGCGCTCTCCTGCCCCCCGATCATCAGGAAGTGATCCTGCTGGCCGTTGAGCCAGGCGAGAAACACGATGCCGGTTTTATAGAAGCGCGTCGGCGCCTTGAAGATATGACGCGAGAGCGGGACGGTCGGCTCGAGAATACCGTGGAAGCCTTGCAGGTCGTTCTTCGCAAGCCGCGCGAGACCGGCGCTTGCCGCCGGCGCAATGCCGTCGAAAATTCCGAGCAGCGCCTCGGAGTAACCTTCCTCGTCGCCGGCGATCAGCTCGGCGTAGTTGAAATCATCGCCGGTATACATGCGCACGCCCTTCGGCAAGCGGCGGCGCATTTCGATTTCTTTTTCCTTCGACAAGAGCGAAATCTTCACGCCGTCCACTTTTGAGGCGTTGCGCGCGATAATGTCGAGACAGACATCCATCGCCGCCATGTGATCGTCCGAGCCCCAGTAACCTTTCAGCGCCGGGTCGAACATCTCGCCGAGCCAGTGCAGGATTACCGGCTCTTTCACCTGTCCGAGAATAC
>JAKFYO010000348.1 GCA_021730825.1 Hyphomicrobiales bacterium | reverse complement strand
AGCTCTATAATTTTCAGGAGCCTCGCCGCTGGATGACGTCGGGCGGTTTGGGCACGATGGGTTACGGATTGCCGGCGGCGATCGGGGTGCAGCTTGCGCATCCGAAGTCGCTCGTCATCGATATTGCCGGCGAAGCGTCGATCCAGATGATGATGCAGGAGATGTCGACCGCGGCGCAGTACCGCCTGCCGGTCAAGATCTTCATTCTGAATAACGAATACATGGGCATGGTGCGCCAGTGGCAGGAACTGCTGCATGGCGGCCGCTACTCAGCGAGTTATTCCGAAGCGTTGCCGGACTTCGTAAAGCTCGCGGAGGCCTATCATGGCGTCGGCATCCGCTGCTCGAAGCCGGGCGATCTGGATGCCGCGATCAAGGAAATGATCAACGTCGACAAGCCGGTGATCTTCGACTGTCTCGTCGATAAGGCCGAGAACTGCTTCCCGATGATTCCGTCGGGCCGCGCACATAACGAAATGATCCTTGGTGACGCCGCCGAAAGCATCGGCGACGCGGTCACCGAAGAAGGAAAGATGCTGGTGTAATGAATATGACCGTGAACCCCACCACTTCGCATTACCCTGCGGCGCCGGCTGACGAGAAAGAGCAGCGTCGTACATTGTCTGTGCTTGTCGACAACGAGCCGGGCGTGCTCGCGCGCGTCATCGGCCTGTTCTCTGGCCGCGGCTACAACATCGACAGCCTCACGGTTTCCGAGACCGAGCACGAGAAACACCTTTCACGGATCACGATTGCAACCACCGGCAAGCCGATGGTGATCGAGCAGATCAAGCATCAACTCGAGCGGCTCGTGCCCGTGCATCGCGTGGTCGATCTCACCGAAACCGGCCGTGCGCTGGAGCGCGAGCTTGCGCTGATCAAAGTGCGCGGCAAGGGCGACAATCGCGTCGAGGCGTTGCGTCTTGCCGATGCGTTCCGCGCGCGTGTGATCGACGCTTCGACCGAGAGCTTTATTTTCGAGCTGACCGGAAAGACCGACAAGATCGATCAGTTTTTAATCTTGATGGCGCCGCTCGGATTGATCGAATGCTCTCGCACCGGTGTCGCTGCAATCGCACGCGGGCCGGAGGGGATGTGACGACACCGGCGCTGCGAGCGCTGGTAGTTTTTGGCAGCATCTGCGTTGGGTTCGCCGCTGCGCAGGGCGCGGCGCAAGACAAACGCTGCGGTGAAGTCGTCACGCTCACGGGCCATAACAATGCGAAGCTGCCTTACAGTTATTCGGCACCGGAGAATGCAAAAGCGGTCCTTATCTTGCTGCCGGGCGGGCCGGGCTTCGCCGATCTCGGCGCGGACGGATGCGCGCGAAAGCTCACCGGCAACTCGCTTGTCCGTACACGCGAGCTTTTTCACGCGCAGGGTTTTGCGACTGCACTGGCTGATGCGCCAACAAACTATCGCGGTGAAGACGGCCTCGGCGGATTTCGTATCTCTCCGCTGCATGCGGACGACATCGGCAAGATCATCGCGGAAATCAGGCGGCGGACGAAGCTCCCGGTATGGCTCGTCGGCACCAGCCGCGGTTCGATCTCGGCGGTCAACGCCGCTTCGCGACTCCAAGGCGAACAAGCGCCCGATGGACTTGTCATCACGTCCCCGGTAACCGCAGGGCGAGTTGGCGGACGCAAGGAGTGGGTCGCGCAAACGGTTTTCTCGGTAAACCTGGCGGCAATTAAGATTCCTGTCCTCGTTGTCGCGCACGCCAGCGACACGTGCATCCGCACGCCACCGGCACTTGCGCCGACGATTCTTGCGCGCACGAACGGCGCGCGCGAGCAGGCTGTGACGGTGAAGAGCGGCACCATCCAGCGCGGCGCGGTAAGCGTCGATGCCTGTGAAGGGAAGTCTCCGCACGGCTTCATCGGCCAGGAACAAGAAGTCACAGACGGAATCGTTCGTTTCATCAACGGCGGCAGCTATTAACCCGATATTGCCGCGGGAACTTCCTAACGACGCTAGAGTTTGAATACTCGTCCGTTCGTTTGCAGGGGCGTGAACCATGGAATTTGGCGCGGACTTCTGGACATTTGTTGCAATCGGAATCTTTGCGCAGTTAGTCGATGGCGCATTGGGTATGGCGTTCGGCGTGATTGGGTCTTCGGTATTGATGGCAACGGGCGTCGCGCCGGCGCAGGCAAGCGCGATGATTCACATCGCGGAAATTTTCACGACGGCGGCGTCAGGAATCTCGCATTACGTCAACAAGAATGTCTCCTGGACCATCGTGAAGCGCATCGCGCTCCCCGGAGTTATCGGCGGTATCATTGGTGCAACAGTTCTTGCGAATATCGACGGCAAGAAGATCGCGCCATTCGTGAACGCTTATCTTCTTATCGTCGGGATCATCATTATAGTTCGCGCGGCACGCGCCTTCGCGGTCGTCGATCCGAGCCGAAAGGGCATGCCGGTCATTGGTTTTGCCGGCGGTACGCTGGACGCGATGGGCGGCGGGGGCTGGGGTCCGCTCGTTACCTCGACCCTGATCGGAACGGGTCACGCGCCGCGCTTCGTGATCGGGTCGGTGAGCCTAACCGAGTTCTTCGTGACGGTAGCTACGTCTGCGACGCTTATTCTGCATCTCGGCTGGGCGGATCTGACGCCGGTTATCCCGCTCATTCTCGGCGGCCTGATTGCAGCGCCGTTTGCAGGCCTTGCCGCACGGTTCGCGCCGACGCGCGTACTTATGATTGTCGTCGGTCTCCTCGTCATCGGCTTAGCTATGCGCTCGCTACTGCGCTATTTCGGTATGCTTTAACAGGGGTTGCGGGGTATCGCCGGTCCCCCTAGAACACCGGCCTGAAATCACAAGCCAGCGGAAAAGCCGCGCGCCTTACGGGGGTTACGACTATGCGTGTTTATTACGATCGCGACGCCGACCTGAACCTGATCAAGGGCAAGAAGGTCGCCGTCATCGGCTATGGCAGCCAGGGGCACGCCCACGTGCTGAACCTGCGCGATAGCGGCGTGAAGGAAGTCGCGGTTGCGCTCCGCAAGGGCTCGCAGGGCGTCAAGAAGGCCGAAGGCGAAAAGCTGAAGGTGATGGAAGTCGCCGAAGCCGCCAAATGGGCCGACGTCATGATGATGCTGACCCCTGACGAATTGCAGGGCGACATTTATCGCGATCATCTGCACGCGAACATGAAGGAAGGCTCCGCACTTCTTTTCGCGCATGGCCTGAACGTTCATTTTAATCTGATCGAGCCGCGCCCCGATATCGACGTGCTCATGATTGCGCCGAAGGGCCCCGGTCACACCGTGCGCTCCGAATATCTGCGCGGCGGTGGCGTACCGTGCCTGATCGCAATCCATAAGGACTCGTCGGGCAACGCGCATGACCTCGGTCTCTCTTATGCGTCGGCGATCGGCGGTGGCCGCGCCGGTATCATCGAGACGACCTTCAAGGAAGAATGCGAAACCGATCTGTTCGGCGAGCAGGTCGTGCTCTGCGGCGGTCTCGTCGAACTGATCAAGGCCGGCTACGAAACGCTGACCGAAGCCGGTTACGCGCCGGAGATGGCCTATTTCGAGTGCCTGCACGAAGTGAAGCTGATCGTCGACCTCATCTTCGAAGGCGGCATCGCGAACATGAACTACTCGATCTCCAACACCGCCGAATACGGCGAGTATGTCACGGGCCCTCGCATCATCACCGCCGAAACCAAGGCCGAGATGAAGCGCGTGCTCAACGACATTCAGACCGGCAAGTTCACGCGCGACTGGATGCTCGAGAACAAGGTCAATCAGGCTTCGTTCAAGGCAACGCGCGCCAAGCTCGCACAGCATCCGATCGAGGATGTCGGCGCCAAGCTCCGCGATATGATGCCCTGGATCAAAGCCAAGGCGCTGGTCGACAAGAGCAAGAACTAAGTTTCAAAATCGCCGGGCAATCGCCCGGCGGTTTCATTTTCGGAGCATGATCCCGAAAAGTGTGAGCGGTTTTCGGAAAAGATCATGCTCAAGCGAATAAGGGAGCGTTACATGAAGAGCGTTGTCATCACGGGTGCCTCGACCGGCATCGGCGAAACGACCGCGAAGTATCTCGCGAGCCAAGGCTTCAAGGTTTACGGCAGCGTGCGCAAACCGGAAGATGCCGCGCGGCTAAAACAAGAGATCGGCGGGAATTTCGAACCGCTGATTTTCGACGTCACCGACGAGGCCGCGATCAAGGCCGCGGCGGCCAAAGTGCGGGCCGATCTCAACGGCCAGACGCTTGCAGGTCTCGTGAACAACGCGGGCATCGCGGTGCCGGGTCCGTTTCTGGAGACGGGGCTCGACAAGTGGCGGAAGCAGTTTGAAGCGAATGTGATTGGTCTTGTTGCGACGACGCAGGCGTTCACGCCGCTGCTCGGTGCCGATCTTTCGCTGAAAGGCGAGCCTGGCCGCATCGTCAATATCTCTTCGGTGGCAGGAAAGCGCGGCAATCCTTTCGCGGGACCTTACTCCGCGTCGAAACACGCGGTCGAAGGTCTTTCGGAATCTCTCCGCCGCGAGATGATGCTGTTCGGCATCGATGTGATTGTCATCGGTCCCGGTCCGATCAAGACGCCGATCTGGGGGAAGGGTGCCGCGCCCGATTTTTCCAAGCTCGGCAACTCGCCTTACGCGAAGCCCTTGGAAGCTGCGTTCAACTTCATGCAGAACCTCGGCAAGAACGGACTGCCGCCGGAAGATGTAGCGAAGCTCATCCATCACGCGCTCACGGGCTCGAACGTAAGGACGCGCTATACGATCACACCGGGCAAGTTTATGCGCGCGATTATCAACGCGCTTCCCGCACGTATGTCGGATCGCATGGTTGCGAAGCGGCTCAAGATCGAGCGGTTGCGGCCTTAAGTAGCCGCGCGCCGCGAGACGTGCGCCGCGACGCAGGCCCAGCGTCCGTTCTGCTTCTGCCAGATGTCGGTGTAACGCCCGCAGCCGCTCGCGCCAGCGCCGGTCGTGAAGACGGTTGTCGCGTGGATGATCGCGGTGTCGCCAAGAATGCGGATCAGAACATCTTCTTCCGCGATTTTCGAAACGCCGGTGCCTCTCGCGATTTGTGCGATGAATGTCTGGCGGTCGGCGAGCGAGCCGTCTGACGCCGTGTTCATGAAGTCCGGCGAGAGGTTGGCCTCGAACCAGGCGACATCCTTGTCCTGCACGGAGCGGACATATGCGCTGTTCAATCGCGTAAGCGTTTCCTGATCGCTGCTTTGCATCGGATAGCCTTGGCTTCGTCGTTTCGCGCTTAACCATAGGCCCGGGACCGTACTGGCGAAACCGGCTTCCGTTCTCGACAATAAGGGTCGAGGATGGCAAATTAGTTTGGAAGCCTACAATTCAGCAAAAATAACAACACGCTTTGCAGGGGAGATGTTCATGCAGAATGTCGCGATGAAAATCGGCGGGCGCGATGCCGGTTCCGCGGACGGCCGCACCTACGACAAGAAAAATCCGTTCACCGGTGAGGTGATTGCGCGCGTGCCGGATGCAGGTCCGCTCGATGCGGTCGCGGCCGTGGGCGCTGCTGCTGCCGCGTTCAAGGAATGGTCGAAGACGCCGCTCTCCAAGCGCCGTGAAATTCTGTGGAAGGCTGCCGATCTTCTCGCTGCCCGCGCGCCGGAAGTCGCAAAGACGATGACCGCCGAAACCGGCGGCACTTTCGGCTGGGGCATGTTCAATACTTTCTTCGCCGCTTCGATTTTGCGTGAAGCGGCGGCTTCCGTTTCGCAGATCACCGGCGAAGTGATCCCGTCCGATTATCCAGGCAAGATCGCGATGGCCGTGCGCCAGCCGGTCGGTGTCGTGCTTGGCATTGCTCCTTGGAACGCACCGATGATTT
>JAKFYO010000147.1 GCA_021730825.1 Hyphomicrobiales bacterium | reverse complement strand
GCTTACATCGACATCGCGATGGCGGATGCCATGTTCACCTTCGCCTGGATGGCGCTGGCCACACTACATGCGACCGGCAAGCAAACGGGTCCGGCTTCTCTGAGCACGACGGGCGGCTCGCCGCGTCACCAGATTTATCCGGCGAAGGACGGTAAGCTCGTCTGCTGCGGCGCCTTGGAACAGAAATTCTGGATGGCGTTCTGCGGCGTCATCGGCTTGCCGCAGGAACTAACCAACGACTTTAAAAATCCGGGCGCCACGAAGCAGGCCATTCGCGAAATCATCGGCAAGGAAACCGCCGCGCACTGGAAGCCGAAATTCGCCGCCGCCGATTGCTGCGTCACGATCATGGCAACGCTGGAGGAGGCGCTCGCTGACGAACATTTCGTCAAGCGCGGACTTTTCACCGCGCAGATTTCTTCTGCATCGGGCGATAAGCAGATGCCTGCGTTGCCGGTGCCGATCTCACCCGCGTTTCGCGTGCAGGGTGCGCGCAGCTACCCGCGGATAAAATAGTTCAGCCGTTCGCCGTTCTGCCGAGGCCGCTCTGCATCAACCCGCGGCGCAGGAACGGAACGCGCGACGCGATTTCGAGCCCGATACCGCGTGCAAGATGCACCGGCAGGAAATCGGTAAGCAGCGAGCGGCCGAGTATCTCTACCGCTGCGGCACGCGCCCGAATATCGGCGCGGCGCTCCACGTCGTAAGCATCGAGTATTGCTTCGCCGCCTAGATCGCTTCCATTGCGAAGCGCGTCGCCCGCAAGCCGCGCGATAGCATCGGCATCGCGAATGCCGAGATTAAGTCCCTGCGCACCGATCGGCGGAATGACGTGGCCGGACTCCCCGGCGAGGGCGATCCGCTTATCCGCAAATCGCTCAGCAATTTCGACCCCGAGGGGGAAGATGCCGCGCGTACCTTCGATCCGCACTTCTCCGAGAAGCGAATGGCATTTCGTTTCAATTTCCAGCGCGAGGTCTGCATCGGAGGTTGCGCGAATGCGTTCGGCATCGTCCGCCTTGCAAACCCAGACCAGGCTGGAGCGTTGCCCCTGCATCGGCACCAGCGTGAAGGGACCGCTGTCGGTATGAAACTCCGTCGAGACATCGTTGTGCGGACGGCTGTGCGTAAAATTCAGCGCGATGGCGAATTGCGGCAAGGGACGCTTGCTGGTGCGGATGCCCGCAGCCGCACGGCAAATCGAATTGCGTCCGTCGGCGGCGACGATCAGCTTCGCTGTAATAAACACTCCGGCGCTAAGTTCGATGCGCGCGTTATCTTGCGCGATTTCAACGCGCGTTGCGGATTGCCCGATGAGGCGGAGGTTCTGCTGCTGAGGGATCGCGGCGCGCAACACCGTCAGCAGTTCTTCGTTCGGGATGTTGTAGCCGAACGCCGCAAGACCAATCTCACCGGCATCGAACAGAACTTCCGGTGTGCGGATCAGGCGGCGTGTTCCGTCAACCAGTCTTAGCTTGCGAAGCGGCGAGGCCTTGGCTTCGATCGCCTCCCAGATACCAAGGTCCTTCAGAATATCGACGGAACTTCCGAGCAGCGCTGTGGTCCTGCGGTCCGGGTGAGGAGGCTTCGGCGCGAGCAGTGTTGTCGCGACACCTTGGCGGGAAAGCGCGATCGCAGCGATCAGGCCTACAGGCCCGCCGCCCACGACAACGGCCTCGCTCGTTTTAGGGACTTCGGTCATTGCGCCAATCTAGCGGACTTCCCGGCGAAATGCAGGCGTGTCTGCGCGCCGCATATTGGTTTAAGAAGTTGCCATGCAGCCCGCGCAGAAATTCAGTCTCTCGGAACGGCTACTGGCCTTCTCGGTCCATGTTCTCACGGCCACTGGCGTTGCCTTCGGTCTGCTCGCGCTTCTCGCCGCGCATGAGCGCCGCTTTACCGCGATGTTCGCCTGGCTAGGAATTGCCCTGATCGTGGACGGCATCGACGGGCCGCTCGCGCGCCGTCTCCGTGTCAAGGAAGTGCTGCCGAACTGGTCCGGCGAAACGCTCGATCTCGTCGTCGACTATCTGAACTATGTGATGGTACCGGCTTACGCGCTGGTGCTAAGCGGCATTATGCCTGCGCCATATTCGTATCTGGCAGGGGCCGCGATTGCCGTGACCAGCGCACTTTATTTTGCCGATACCCGCATGAAGACTTCAGACTCTTTCTTCCGTGGTTTCCCCGCGGTCTGGAACGTCGTGGTGTTCTATCTGCTGGTCGGTAAGCCTTCGGCAGACATGGCGCTTGGCGTGGTTATGGTGCTTTGCGCAATGACTTTCTTGCCGGTGCCTTTTCTACATCCCTTCCGGGTGAAACGGCTGCGAGCGGTCACGCTCGTTCTTCTTGGCGCCTGGGCAGGTTTGTCTCTCGTGACCCTTGCATATGACCTATCTCCTCCGCCCGCTGTATGGTTCGCGCTTCTGGTGATAGGCCTGTATTTTCTAGGCGCAGGAATTTTCCGGGTCCGCACCGCATGAGTTTTCCTCTTTTCGACTGGATCACGGATCCATCCGCCTGGGTCGCGCTGATCACGCTGACCGTGCTCGAGATCGTTCTCGGCATCGACAACGTCATATTTATTTCGTTGCTGGTGCAGCGGCTCGGCAAGCAAGCCGCCAAGCGCGCACGGCAAATTGGCTTGAGCCTCGCGCTTGTGTTCCGGATCGCGCTCCTGTTCGTGCTGACATGGATCATCGCGCTAAAGCAGCCGGTGTTCACGCTGTTCGGTCATGGCTTCTCCTGGCGCGATATCGTGCTGTTCGCGGGCGGCGTGTTCCTGATCGTGAAGGCGACGCAGGAACTGCATCGCGAAGTCGAAGGCTCGCACGGGGCGCAGAGTCCATCCGTTGCAAAGACTGCATTCTGGACGATCATTTTTCAGATCATCCTCATCGACATCGTCTTCTCGGTCGACTCGATCATCACCGCGATCGGTCTTGCCGACGACATCGAAATCATGGTGATCGCAGTTCTGATTGCGATTGTCATCATGTATGCGGCGTCCGGCTGGATTTCGGAATTCATATCGCGGCATCCGACGACCAAGGTTCTGGCACTCGCATTCCTGCTGCTGATTGGCGTGGCGCTGGTGGCCGATGGTCTCGGCTTCAAGATTCCGCGCGGCTATATTTACTTCTCGATGGCCTTCGCGGGTCTCGTTGAGGGCGTGAACATCGCGATGCGCCGGAACGTTCGGAAGGCGAAAGCGGCCGTCGCGTCCAGCCGGAAGAAACCAAGGAAGACAAAATAAAAGACATGGACAAGAAAATTGTTCTGATCACCGGCGGGAGCCGCGGCATCGGTGCCGCGACCGCAAGGCTCGCCGCACGCCAAGGTTACGACGTTGCGATCAATTATGTCGGCAACGAGAAGGCCGCGAACGAGGTCGTCGCCGACGTCGAAAAAAGCAACGCCCGCGGCATCGCAATCAAAGGCGATATGGCGAGCGAGACCGATATTCTCCGGATGTTCGATGCCGTCGATAAATTCGGCAAGCTCACGCATGTCGTGAACAATGCCGGCATCATCGGCAATAGCAGCAAATTCGCGGACGCTCCGGCGGACATGATGCGACGGGTTGTCGATGTGAATGTAACCGGCGCGATGATTGTCGCGCGCGAAGCCGTGCGCCGTCTGTCGACCGCGCGTGGCGGCAAAGGTGGCGCCATCGTGAACCTTGGCTCGATGGCATCGTTTCTAGGCGCGCCGGGAGAGTTCGTCTGGTATGCCGCGAGCAAAGGCGCGGTCGATACGCTCACAATAGGATTGTCGAAAGAGGTAGCGGGCGAGGGCATCCGCGTGAACGCGGTTGCACCGGGCCTGATCGACACGGAAATTCACGCCTCTGGCGGACAGCCTGATCGCATTGCGAAAATGCAGAGCTCGGTTCCGATGGGCAGAGCCGGCAAAGCGGAAGAAATCGCGGATGCGATCCTCTATTTGCTCTCGGAGCAGGCAAGCTATGTGACAGGCACGATCATGCGCATCTCGGGCGGGCGCTAGAACCGGGCAGTTTGCGCGACGGCGCCCTCGTATGTGACAAACAGAAAAGCTAGAACAACGGCTGCCAAGGGCGGCGATTTAGGGAGAATGAAATGGCGTTTGCAGTTCGGGTTCATACGCACGGCGGTCCGGAAGTTCTGAAATACGAAGAAATCACGTTGCCCGCACCGGGTCCGGGTGAAATACGGATCAAGCAAACCGCAATCGGCCTGAATTTCATCGATACCTATTTCCGCACCGGACTTTACAAGCCGGCGGCTTATCCGTTCGTACCGGGCAACGAAGGCGCGGGCGTCGTCACTGCAATCGGCAAGGGCGTGAAAGGTTTCAAGAAGGGCGACCGCGTTGCTTACGGCACCATGCAAGGTTCTTACGCGACCGAGCGCAACATCCCCGCTGACAAAACCATCAAGCTGCCGAAAAAAGTGAGCGACAAGGTCGCCGCTGCAATGATGCTGAAGGGCCTGACCGCGCAATATCTGCTGCGACAACTTTTTAAGGTGAAAAAAGGTCACGTGGTTCTGGTGCATGCGGCCGCAGGCGGCGTCGGACAAATCCTCACGCAATGGGCGAAGCATCTCGGGGCAACGGTCATTGCGACGGTTGGCTCAAAAGACAAAGCAGCGATTGCCAAAAAGAATGGCGCCCATCACGTGATCCTTTATCGCGATGAGGATGTCGCCAAACGCGTCGCCGAAATCACCAAAGGCAAGAAATGCGACGTGGTCTATGACGGCGTCGGCAAGACTACTTTCATGAGTTCGCTCGACAGCCTGAAGCCGCGCGGCATGCTCGCAACTTATGGCAATGCCTCAGGCCCGGTGGACGGCGTCAACCTCGGCATCCTGGCGACCAAAGGTTCGCTGATCGTCACCCGGCCCACGATGGTCCATTACTTCGCCACCCGGAAAGAATTGGAGAGGGGTGCGAAGGACCTTTTCAAGGTAGTCGAGAAGGGCAAAGTCAAAATCCAGATCAACCAGACCTACCCGCTCAATGACGCAGAAAAGGCGCATCGGGACCTCGAGGCCCGCAATACGACCGGCCAGACGGTATTATTGCCCTGATCTGAGTAGATTTCTCCCCCGCACTAGGCCGAAAGGCCAATGTGCGGAACGAGAATCAGCATATCGTTGGCCGGGGATAGGAACGGCCAACCCGTGCAGGTTATTCGGAAAACGACCGACGGCATGGAGTCCGCCGGCGGCAGCGGTGACGCTGCGGCCGGTGCGCCGCATTCTTTGCGCGATGCGCAGGGCGCAAACGCCCTTCACCGCGTCCGCGAGTCTCTCGATCTTCTGGAAGCCGACCTTGGCGTGTTGATGCTGAACGTCGGCGATGCTGCGAAAAACGTCCATGAGGGCGTCGGTAGTGCGGCACAGTCGATTGAGGCAATCAAGGCATCCGCGATCGACCTTTCCGAACAGGTCGGCGTCGCCGAGAGCAATGTCAACGCATTCGCGACGGCGACCGAACAATTGGCGCAATCTTCGACGCTGATCAGCTCGCAAATTCATAAGGCCAACGATCTCGCGAGCGAAGCGAGTGAGGCTGCGAGCACCACAGAAAAACAAGTAGAGCGCTTGCAGGCCTCGTCCGCCGATATCGGGAAAGTCGTCACCTTCATTTCCACAATTGCGAAGCAGACACATCTGCTCGCACTGAACGCGTCGATCGAAGCCGCCCGCGCCGGCGATGCCGGACGCGGCTTTGCCGTCGTCGCGAACGAAGTAAAGGCGCTTTCCGCCGAAACACAACAGGCGATCTCCGAGATTACCTCAAAGATCGACGCGCTCCGGAAAGATGCCGACGGATCGATGGCCATGCTCGCGCGCATCGC
>JAKFYO010000096.1 GCA_021730825.1 Hyphomicrobiales bacterium | reverse complement strand
GCATTGCGCGCGGCACGTTCGCGGTCACGCTGGTCGCGGCAATCCTGTTCGCGGTGTGGTCGGGCGCGACCACGTTCTATCTATTGTTCAGCGACGACATCCTGCATCGCATTTCGCTCTCGCAGTCGGAATACAGCCGCAAGCAGGACACGCAGATCGCGGCCCTGACCACCGAAATCGAGCGCCTGCGCTCCACGAAATTCGTCGATCAGGAAAAGATCGAGCGGCAGCTTTCGGATCTCTCGCGCATCCAGCGCCTGATCGACGCGCGCCATAACGCACTCGCCGCGCTTGCGCAGTCGGTAAACCGCAACCCGGAAATCACCGGCTCAATCCCGGTCGCGCCGATGCCCTCGCCGCCTGCTTCCGAAGACACCGCGCCTGCGCCGAAGCCGCGGCCGCTATCCGATACGCTCCTGTTCGATCCGCCGGTCGAGCGTTCCGCCTCGATCCAGTCGCGCGTCAATGTTCCGCGCGCTGCCGTCACGCCGGCGAGCGGTGACGAGAAGCGCCAGCAGGAACTTTCTGTTGCCGCGCGTGCGCTCACGAAAGTCGGCGCGCAGCAAGCGCGCACCTTGAACAACATCGAACTCGAGCTCGACCAGCGCACCGCGCGAACGAAGAAAGCGATCGCAGAACTCGGACCGCGTCTTCAGATTACGCAGCGAGCGCAGAACACACCGATGGGCGGCCCCTTCATTCCACTCACCAGCGTGCCGGAAGACACCTTCATGCGGCAGGTGTTCCGCATCCGCCTTGCAGCCGAAGAACAACAGCGCCTGAGCAAGCAACTCGACGGCCTTCCCGTTACGCTCCCTGTGCTCGGCCCCGCGGAAATCACGAGCGGCTTCGGCCCGCGCGTCGATCCTTTTCTGAGGCGGCTTGCGATGCATGCCGGCGTCGATATTCGCGGCGAAAGCGGCGATCCGGTTCGCGCGGCCGCCAGCGGAACCGTGGTTTATGCCGAGCGCCACAAGGCCTATGGCCTCATGGTCGAGATCGACCACGGCAACGGGCTCACCACCCGCTACGCGCACCTCTCCGCGATCGGTGTCCGGGAGGGCGCAAAGGTTCCGGCCGGCGGCATCCTCGGCAAGATCGGCTCGACCGGGCGCTCCACCGCGCCCCATTTGCACTTCGAGGTCCGCCTGAACGGCGATGCGGTAGATCCGCGCCGCTATCTGCGTGCCGGAAAGCAGCTCGCCGGGTTCCAATAGCGGCCTTCAGGCCACGCCTTGAGCCTTTGTTAGCCATCTGCGGGCGATTTTAATTCAAATCGGCGGGAACCACGGAACGCCCGGCGGACCATTGCATTATCTGCCCGTATACTGCGTGAGGATGTGAGGGGAACTACTCTCCCAATCGCTAGTGGCATGGAACTCCGGTGGTATCCGGGGGTTATCGACCAAATAGTACCTCGCAACGCCAACGGACCTGAGATCTCCGGCGGCGAAAGTGACTGGAGAGACGTGAAATGAAAAACGAACAAGAAAACCATATTTCGGCAGCAGCGGATTCGCGTAGCGAAAATCGTGACGACCTGCGCAATCCGAACGTGAACCAGCCCGGCGATCGCCCTTATGGCGACGCGGACAACCTCTACGAGATCCCCCGTGTGCGCTCAGACGACCCGCCGATCCGCCATTGGTGGACCGATGACGAACCCCAGCAGGACGGCAGCAGCTCGCAGCAAAACGGCTGATTATTCGGCGGCGACCGCCACCGCTTCAAAGCGGGGCACACGGCGCTCGTTGTCCTCGACCCAGGCGTCGCCAGCGAACCACTCGTGATCGCGGTCGCAATGCGGGCAATAGCTCCGCGAAAAGAATACCGGCGACGAATAGAATTTCTCGCGCTCCGCGCGCAGGCCGGTCGGGATCGCTTCGCCGGTGACCGGGCACTCGAACATCACGTTACCCATGGTTTCCTCCTCCGCTTTCTTCCGTTTCACGGCGGTTCGTAAGCGGGTCAGGTGAAGGCAGTGCGACAGGAACCGCACCATTGCGGGGTCATATTACGGCGGGAAAGAGCCGCCTTCCTGAACGAAATGTAACAATGAAAAACCGCCGGAGATTTCCCTCCGGCGGTCTGTTTTTATCTCGCAGTCGCGAAAAAATTACGCGGCTTTGGTGGAAGCCTGCTTGTCCATGTCGCGCAATTCACGCCGCAGAATCTTGCCGACGTTGGTCTTCGGCAGATCGGAGCGGAATTCGATATATTTCGGCTTCTTGTAGCCGGTGAGTTGCTCGGCTGCGAACTTCATCAGTTCCTGTTCGGTGAGGTTCGGGTCTTTCTTCACGACGAACAGTTTCACGGCCTCGCCCGAATTCGCATCGGGAACGCCGATGACCGCGCATTCGAGTACGCCCGGATGCATCGCCATCACGCCTTCGACTTCGTTCGGATAAACGTTGAAGCCGGAGACGTTCACCATGTCCTTCTTGCGATCCACGATATAGACGTAGCCGTCGTTATCGATGCGGCCGATGTCGCCGGTGCGGAAGAAGCCATCCGAGGTCATTACCTTCGCGGTCTCTTCCGGACGCTGCCAGTAGCCGGCCATTACCTGCGGGCCCTTGGCAGTGATTTCGCCGACTTCTCCGAGCGGCAATTCCTTGCCTTCCTCGTCGCGGATCGAAATCAACGTGGACGGGACAGGAAGTCCAATCGAGCCGTTGAACGCGGTGTTATCGCCCGGATTGCAAGTAAGCACCGGCGCCGTTTCCGAGAGGCCGTAGCCTTCGAGGATCGGCGCGCCCGTTGCGGCGAGCCACTTGTCGGCAACCGCTTTCTGCACGGCCATGCCGCCGCCGTTCGCGACTTTCAGCATCTTCCAGTCGATCTTGCCGAAGTCCGGATGGTTCAAGAGCGCATTGTAAAGCGTGTTCACCGCCGGGAAGGTCGTGACCTTGTACTTCTGCAATTCCTTGATCAGCGCCGGCAGATCGCGCGGGTTTGCGATCAAAAGGCAACATGCGCCTGCACGCACGCCAAGGAAGAAGCACGCGGTGAGCGCGAAGATGTGATAGAGCGGCAGCGCCGTCAAAATCATCAACTGCTCGACCTTCGGTTCTTTCTCGAGCACCGGCTGCAACCACGCATCGTTCTGCAAGATGTTCGCGATCACGTTGCGGTGCGTCAGCGTTGCACCCTTCGAGACGCCGGTCGTGCCGCCCGTGTATTGCAGGAAGGCGACGTCCTGCGGACCGAGCTGCTGCTTGGTGAGCGACAGACCCTTGCCCTTCGAGAGTGCGGCGTTGAACTGCACGGCGGTCGGAAGGCTATAGGCCGGCACCAGCTTCTTCACCTTGCGCACGACGAAGTTCACGATCGTGCCCTTGAAGCCGAGCATGTCGCCCATGTTGGCCAAGATCACGTGCTTCACGCTCTTGGTCTTCGAGAGCACTTTCTCGAGCGTGGACGCGAAGTTTTCGAGAATGACGATCGCGGATGCGCCGGAGTCGTTGAGCTGATGTTCGAGTTCGCGCGGCGTATAGAGCGGGTTCACGTTAACGACCGTGTACCCCGCGCGCAGGATGCCGGAAATCGCGACCGGATATTGCAGCACGTTCGGCATCATCACGGCGACGCGGTCGCCCTTCTTCAGGCCGAGCGACTGGAGATAAGCGCCGAGCGCCGTCGAATTCGTATCGACGTCGCCGTAGGTCAGCGCCTTATCCATTGAGATGAAGGCTTTGCGGTCGCGATACTTGACGAAGCTCTCTTCGAGTACCTGCACGAGCGAAGTATAGGCATCGGCATTGATTTCAGGCGCGACACCCTTCGGATATTTCTTGAGCCAGATTTTTTCCACGGCTTAACTCCCTCCCGGAATTACAGTTTTGTTTTTTCTTGCTTGCCCGACGAATACCAAAGGCGAGCCGTAAAATGAAGCGTCCGTTACGGCAGCTTTATGCGCAAGCGGGATCCCAAGGCGGTTATTACCGTAACGGCATCAAAGGCTTGGCTTTGCCGCAGAATTACCGGGAGGCTTCAGGCAGTTCGCCGAAGCCGCGGCCGGCTTTCGCGGGCGCGCAGCGGATCAGGCGGCTGTCTTGAACGGCAGCCTGCCGGTGCTTCACCGCCTCGCGATAGACCGGATCGCGGACCATTTCGACGAAAGCCGCGACACTCGGATATTGCGCGATGAAGCAATGATCCCAGCGCTCGCTTTGCGGACCGATCAGCATCAATTCGAACTTGCCCTGCCAGATAATTTTCCCGCCGAGGCGCTCGAACACCGGCCCGCTCTCGCGGCCATAGGCGGCATAGGCCTCGGCACCCGTCGCTTTTCTTCCGTCCGGATAGTTCGCAACCGCGCGCAACTGCACGAGGTTCAGCATCTGGATTGGCCCTTCGCGATTGTTCTCGCGAAAAGCAGCGAAGATTTCTTTGGTGGGGTCGATGTGGGGGGTCATCTCAAAAACAACTTACCTTCGCTACGTCTAAGATCAGCACTCCATCCTCAATCACCCTTCCCGTCAAAGTCATTCTTTTTCCGACCACGCATTCGGCGGGAAGCGCGCCCTTCCCCTTAAGCGTCATCACCTTGCAGGGGACTTCCGCGAACTTGCCCGGCCAGAACCATTCGCCACGATCCATCACCGGCGGGATGATAATCTCACCCTCCAGCGTGACCGTCTCGCCAGCCTTGCAGGACGCGGCGGCGGCATGCTGCTCGGACAAAAGAACGACTGCCGCTGCGAGAATCCCTTTGCGCATGGCACGAACATAAAGAAAAAGCCCCGCGACTTCCCGCGGGGCTTTCTCGTCAGAAATTCAGCCGGTCAGCACTTGCCTGCCTGCACGTAGCAAAGCGGGTTCTGCTGCACGCAGACCGATCGCGCTTCATCGACGGTCTTGCCCTTGGCGGTGCAGACCTTCGCCGTCAGAGGAATCGGGATCGGGCAACGGACGCAGAACGAGTGCGAAGGTGTGGTCCAGTTACGCCAGGTGCGTTTCACCTTCTGGGTAACGGTCTCTTCCTTCTTCGGTTGGGCAGCCTGCACACGCTCGATCGGCGTGTAGTTCAGTTCGGGGGCAATGGAAGTAAGCGGGGTAGCCGACACAAAGCTCGCAGTCGAAAGCATGATGCCGGCCGCAATCAATGCGCGGCGCATAAGGTTCTCTCCCAAATATAGACCCTTCCCCGGCGCGAGCCGGAGCGTCAGGGCCGATGCTTCTCAACATCGTGAGGGAACCAAAAGTTCCTTCGGCTCCACGTTGGGGCTTAGCCCCGCTGCGCCTTGTCTTTGGTGTTCTGCGCGACGATCGCGTCGCGTGCCGCCTTCCACTCGGCGTCGCCCCACTCGCGAAGCTCGTAGAAGTTTCCGCCGGTAGCGAGCGCCTGTGCGCCGTCCATCGCGATCATTTCGCCGGAGAGCCAATCGCAACCCGGCGACATCAGGAAGGTCGCAAGATTCTGCAATTCTTCCAGCGTACCGGCGCGGCCCATCGGGTTGCGCTTGGCGGTGCGCGCGCCGGGCTGCTCGCCGGGATTAAGCCGCTTGCTCATGCCCTCGGTCGGAATTTCGCCGGGCGCGATTGCGTTCAGGCGGATGCCATAGCGGCCCCATTCGCTCGCCAGCGAAGTCGTCATCGCCGCGACCGCAGCCTTGCTCATGGTGGACGGCACCACGAACGGGCCGCCGTTTCTGACCCACGTCACCGAGATCGAAACCACGTTGCCTTTATGCTTGCCCGCGATCCAGCGCTTGCCGACCGCCTGCGTCACATAGAACGTGCCGCGCATCACGATGTTCGCGACCGCGTCGAAGCCGTTCGGCGAAAGATCTTCCGTGCGCGAGATGAAGTTTCCGGCGGCATTATTCACGAGCCCGGTCAGTGGT
>JAKFYO010000060.1 GCA_021730825.1 Hyphomicrobiales bacterium | reverse complement strand
TCATCGCTTCGGGCTCGACGACGCCGTGCTGATAAAGGACAACCACATCGCGGTCGCAGGCGGTGTCGCGAAAGCGCTCGACGCCGCGCGTGCGGCAGTCGGCCATCTGGTGAAGGTCGAGATCGAAGTCGATACGCTAGATCAGCTCCGCCAAGTGCTTGCAAACGGCAAGGCCGATGTCGTGCTGCTCGATAACATGAAGCCGGAAACGCTTCGCGAAGCGGTTGCGCTCTGCAAGGGCAAGATCGTCACCGAAGCTTCCGGCGGCGTCACACTGGAAACCGTTGCCGCCATCGCGGAAACCGGCGTCGATGTGATTTCTTCCGGCGCGCTGACGCACTCCGCGCCTTCGCTCGATGTCGCGCTGGATATCGAGATTTAGCGCCCCCCAAACCTCAGGCCCGGCGCGGGCCGCTCTTTCAGCACCTCGCGGCGGAAGCGATACATCGCCGCCGGCCTTCCGCCGGTGTGCGGCGAAACTTCGCCGGTCGGCTCAACCAGTTCGGTGCCTTCCACGAGCCGCCGGAAATTCTGCTTGTGCAGATGCCGTCCTGCGATGGCCTCGACTGTGCGCTGCAATTCGGTGAGCGTGAATTCTTCCGGCATCAGTTCGAACACCACCGGCCGGTATTTTAATTTCGCACGCAGCCGCGAGATCGCGGTGGCGAGGATGCGGCGGTGATCGAACTGCATCGGTTCGCCGAGCGGCTCTATTTTGCCGCGCGATAACGCACTCTCGCGCCCGTCGCGTTGTGCTTCGGCGGTAAGCCCGGCCGAGTAGAGCAACTCGTAGCGCTCGAGCACACGCTCCTCGTCCCATGGCGCGCCTTCGGTACCGAAGGTGAGGCGGATGCGCTCGCGCGGGGCGAATTCGGCACCAACTGCGGATTTCGCGTTTTTCGCCCAGGCGTTCAGCGCGGGAAGAATGGCGGCGTCGAGAATTTTCGGCCGTCCGTCGCGCCAGTCTTCCCACGGGAAAAATTTGTACCAGGGCTCGAAGCGCGCGCGCGGCACTTTGATTGCATTCGCAGCCGACGCGCGCGTCAGCGCGAGATACCCGACGGAGACGACATGCGGCGCGGTGTCGCCTGCCTGCGCATGCCGCCCGCGATCGCCGAAGGTGTAGAGTTGCTCGACATACCCGACGTCGAGCGCAGTCTGCTCGGCCACGAAACGGCGCAAGCCGATTTCGAACGTGCGATGTTCGGGCGCGTCGAACGGACCGGAAGGCAAACCGAAGCCGCCGCCCTGGCCCGCGACAAGAATAAGCGGCGTATCGGCATCGATCGCGACGATGGCAGCCGCGAGACCGATTTCGATTGCGGTTCGCGGGTGCTGCTCGTTCGCCATTTTCAGATCTTGATGACGAAGGGTTCGGCTTCTTCGATCCACGCGCCGCCGAAGCTGCCTTTGCCGATTGCACGCACCGCTTCGACCATGCGGCCATTGCGGCCGAGCAGTTTGTCGCCGAAAGCGACGATGCGCGGATTGGGCTGCGCGGTCACCGAAGCATCTCGGATTGCGCGCGCAATTGCCGCCTCATTGCGCTCGGGCTGGATCGCGCAAGCGGTGATGAAGGCCGCCGCGGTCGAGCGGCTGATGCCGGCGAAGCAATGCACGACAATCGGCTTCTCGCGTTTCCAGCCCTGCACGAAGGTGAGCAAATCGGCGACATGGGTCTCCGCCGGCGCAACCATGCCTTCCAGTTCGTCCTCGATATCGTCGATCGAGAGAATGAGATGGTTTTGCTCGACGATGCTGTGCGGACGCGTCACGCGCGAAGTGTCGCGGATGAGCGTGACGACATGCTCGGCGCCGGTCGTCTCGACGACGTGATGCATTTTGGAGAGCGAGCAAACGTGAATCATTTTGCGTCCGAGAGTTCCTTGAAGCGGGCGAGAAACCGCTTTTCGGCGGTCTCCGCATTCCATGGCGTGAGGTAGCGCTTCTCTACTGTCTCGTCGAGGCCCGGCGGCGAACCGAAGAAACGCCTCGCCTCTGCCTCTTTGAAACCCGCAAGGCGCGTGGCTTCGAGAAATGCCGCATGCCGGTCGGCCTTCTTTACATGCGCGAGAAGTTCCGCAGGCCAGCGCGCGGGCAGGCCGAAGCGCAGCGAGATGGCATGCAGCAGGCGATTCTCGACCGCCTTGTAATCCGCGCGCAGCACCGCCTTGAACGGGCTGATCAGATCGCCGATCACGTACTCCGGCGCGTCGTGAAGCAGCACCGCAAGCCGCCAGCGCCGGTCGAGATTAGCCGAGATTTTTCGAGACACAGCATCAACGAGCAACGAATGCTGCGCGACCGAAAAAATGTTTGCACCGATGGTCTGCCCGTTCCAGCGTGCGACACGCGCAAGCCCATGCGCGATGTCTTCGATTTCGACGTCGAGCGGCGAGGGATCGAGGAGGTCTAGCCTGCGACCCGACAACATGCGCTGCCACGCACGAGCATCGCGCTTGGCAGTCTTCGTCACTTCGACAATTCCTTATGACGGTAGCAGTTCGTCAGATGGTCGTTGACCATGCCGGTCGCCTGCATGAAGGCATAAACGATGGTCGGCCCGCAGAAATTGAATCCGCGTGCCTTGAGTTCCTTCGACATCGCAATCGATGCTTTCGAGTCGACCGGCACACCGCCATGCGTCTTGATCTTGTTGATCTTCGGCGCGCCGTCCACGAAATTCCAGAGCAGCTTCGAAAACCCCGGACCTTCTTCCTGAATTTTGAGCCAGGCACGGGCGGATTGCTTCGCGCCGTCAATTTTCATTCTGTTCCGGACGATGCCTTCGTCTTTCATCAGGGACGCAAGTTTGCGCGCGTCATAGCGCGCGATTTTTTCGGGATTGAATTTGTCGAACGCTTTGCGGAAGTTATCGCGCTTCCGCAAAATCGTGATCCACGAAAGGCCGGCCTGAAATCCGTCGAGGATCAGTTTTTCGAACAGCGCGCGGTCGTCGTATTCCGGTACGCCCCATTCGGTGTCGTGATACTTCACATAAAGCGGATCGACGCCGCACCAGAAGCAGCGTTTTTTCCCGTCGGCATGAACGTGATTTTTCATGGGCGCGATTATGCGCCGAAACCGGGCTCGCCAGGAAATGTAAAACGTGCCCAGGCCGGTTTCTTCAACGTAATTTCTATGCCGCCAGCGGTGATCTTCTCGCCCTTTTCGAGCGCTTCGTGCACGCGATCCAACCGCACCATGGCAAGGCCTATGCCGTTCGCGCCCGAACCCATGTGGCCGGCCGGTCGTTCGCCCGCTTTAACGTCGACACCCGGAAACGGCGCGGTATCGAAGGTCACCGGCACCACGCGCGTGCGCGGCGTGGTCTTGCGTTCCATGCGCGAGACGATTTCCTGTCCGATGAAGCAGCCCTTCTTGAAGTCGATGCCGTTCAACTGGTCCATGTCGGTTTCGTGCGGATAGACGTTCGAATAGACGAAATCCTTGCCGCCTTCGGGAATGCCGAGCGCGATACGTTTTTCGTGATAGCCGTCGGCGCTGACGGCACTGAAGCCTGCGCCATCGAGATCGGCTTTCGCGCTTCCGGCAGGAAGAACGATCCGTTGCCCTAATTCCGGGTGTCGCGGGTCGTCGAACACGATACCGAGTTCGGCGGTCGCCTTGCCGTCAAGAATGGCAGCTACGGCAAGATCGGGCCGCGGCTCGATTGCGACATCGGCCCGCAATTTATAGAAGCCGAGCTTCTTTGCGATATCTTCGGCAAGCGCGCTTGGCGCATCGATCAGGAAGCCGCCGCCGTCGTCCTCGGCGGCGCCGATCACAAAGAAATCGGCGACGATCTTCCCCTGCGGGGTCAGGAGTGCCGCGAATCGTGCATGATCGGGGTCGAGCGAATCGACATCGTTCGTGATGATGTTTTCCAGGAACTTCCGTGCGTCGCCGCCGGTTATCCGCAGAATTGCCCGTTCATCCAGAATTGCTGCGCGCATTGATCCGCTCTCGTATTTATTCCGGTTGATGCGGCAAGGGAGACTGCTTGCCAAGCATTTCGCCGACAAGTAATGCCGCTGCGGGAGACCGGCAAGGCCGGTCCAGTTCGCGGGGCCGGATGGCCGAAACCTACGACCTCCTTCTAGCAGGCGCCACGGTCGTCAATCACGACGGCGCGGTGGTCCGCGATATCGCCGTCTCCGACGGCAAGATCGTCGCAATCGGCGCGATTTCCGCAAACTCGGCCCGCGAGGTCTGGCAATGCAGCGGGCTGCATATTCTTCCCGGCGTGATCGACAGCCAGGTGCATTTCCGCGAACCGGGAATGACGCACAAGGAAGATCTCGAAAGCGGCTCGCGTTCTGCCGTCATGGGCGGCGTCACCGCCGTCTTCGAGATGCCGAACACCGACCCCCTGACCATCGACGACACGGCCTTCGCCGACAAGATCGGCCGTGCCATCGGCCGCATGCATTGCGACTTCGCGTTCTTCATCGGCGGCACGGCGGACAATTCGGACCATGTTGCCGAGTATGAGCAGCTTCCGGGCTGCGCGGGCATCAAGGTGTTTATGGGCTCGTCCACCGGCAAGCTGCTCATTCCGGACGACGCCGGCTTGCGCGCGATTTTGGAAAACATCCGCCGCCGCGCGTCGTTTCATGCCGAGGATGAGCCGCGTCTCACGGAGCGCAAGGGCCAGCGCATCGAGGGCGACCCGCGTTCGCATCCCGTTTGGCGCGATCCGGTCGCGGCACTGCTCGCAACCACGAGGCTCGTGACACTTGCCCGCGAAACCGGGGCACGTGTGCATGTGCTGCATATTTCGACCGCCGAAGAGATCGATTTTCTGGCGCAGCATAAAGATGTCGCGACGGTCGAGGTCACGCCGCATCATCTGACGCTGGTGGCACCCGAATGTTACGAGCGCCTCGGCACGCGCGCACAGATGAATCCGCCGGTGCGCGACGCGCGCCATCGCGATGCGATCTGGCGCGGAATTACCGACGGCACCGTCGATATTCTGGGCTCCGATCACGCGCCGCATACGCTTGAAGAAAAAGCGAAAACCTATCCCGCGAGCCCGTCGGGCATGACCGGCGTGCAGACGCTGGTTCCCGTCATGCTCGATCACGTGAACGCAGGAAGGCTAACGCTTGAGCGCTTCGTTGATCTTTCGAGCCACGGCCCTTCGCGTATTTTCGGAATTGCGAACAAGGGCCGCATCGCAGTCGGCTACGACGCGGACTTCACCGTGATCGATCTGAAACGCCGCGAAACGATTACGAACCAGTGGGTCGCCTCGAAAGCCGGCTGGACGCCCTATGACGGCATGACGGTTACCGGCTGGCCGGTCGGCACTGTGGTACGCGGTACGATCGTGATGCGCGAGGGACAATTGCTCGCGAAGGGGCAGGGACAGCCGGTGCGTTTTCTCGAAGCGCTGCCGAAGGGGACTTAGTCTCCTGCCACGAAAAACTGCCACTTGCCGTCCGGCGAAATACCGGCGCGGAAAAAATTATACGATCCGAATTTCTGCATCTCGCGAAAATCGTAGGCTGTCACGAGACGGAACAATTCGACGCGCTGCTCGGGCGTGAGTTTGTCGAGTTGCATCGCGTGAAAATACGGCCACACGAACATTTCCTGCGCGTTGCCCCGGTCCAGTTGCACGAACGGCATCTCGAGCAATTCGACGAGCGTGGCTAATGCCTCGACGCCTTCGCTGTCAGGGAATGTTTTCTTCCAGAATTCGGCGGCCTCGGTTTCGCCACCGAAAGAAATCACCGTCTGGTTCGCCTTCACGATGGCAGCTAACCTTGCGATGTCGCCGCTGCGGGCGGCTGCGAGAATTTCCTCGCGCGCTTTGCGAACCGGATCGGGCAGGCGCGAAAGATCGCGGATCACTTCC
>JAKFYO010000112.1 GCA_021730825.1 Hyphomicrobiales bacterium | reverse complement strand
ATTCCCGACCTCATCGCACGCCTTTCAAATGTTTATGCACTTCATCCCGGCGATGTCATCATGACCGGCACTCCGGAAGGCGTCAGCGAAATTCAACCGGGCGATACCATCATCGCAACGATCGAGCATATCGGTGCGATGGAAGTGAAGGTGCGTTGATGCGCGACGAAGTTTCCGACCGGCGCATCATCCGCGAACTCGTCGAGAACTGGGCGATCTGGCGCGACGCACGCCTGTGGGACCGCTTCCGCACCGTATGGCATTCCGACGGACGGATGATGGCGACCTGGTTTCAGGGCAGCTTTGAAGAATTCATCGCCATGAACGACGCCGGCTGGGCCAAAGGCGTTCGCATTCTGCATTTTCTCGGCGGCAGCACGATCGACGTGAAAGGCGACCGCGCGATCGCGCAGACGAAAATGACGATCTCGCAACGCGCACCGGTCGAAGGTGTGATCTGCGATGTGGTCTGCACCGGCCGCTTCTACGATTTCTTCGAGCATCGCGACGGCCGCTGGGGCCTGGTGCTGCGCCAGCCGATCTACGAAAAGGACCGGCTCGACCCGGTCGATCCTTCGGCCCGGCTCGAACTCGACAAGGAATTGCTGGCGCGATTCCCGGAAGGCTACCGCCACCTCGCCTACTTGCAGAGCCGTATCGGCTATAACGTGAAGCCGGACATGCCCGGCATCGAAGGATCGGAGCTTGAGCAACTCTATCGCCGCGGGACCGATTGGCTCGCAAGAAAGCCCCTTTAGACCGCGCTTTCGTAGGCGTTCCAACCGTTAAGAAGCGATTAACGATACGGCTCTAGTTTGGTCATTCGCCACGCCAGCGACATCCCAAATGACGATTCCAAGCGCTTACCGGATTGCCCTGAACCTCTTCCAGATCGGCCAGGAAACGCTCGCCTCGCGGCGAGCGGTCTGGGATCTGCTGGAACCGCATCTTCCGGAGATCATTGACCGCCATTTTGCGCTTGTAATGAATCACGCACCTTTCTTCATTCAACTGATGAAGAAAGACGGAGAAAAATACAAACAGCAAATCATAAAATACACCGAGCGTCTTTTCTGCAATCCGCTGGACCAGCAATGGGCACAGGACACCCACCAGCGCGCGCTCGAGGAAAAAGAAATCGGCCACGACATTCGCAGCCGGCCGGGCATGAACGCCAACCTATTACAGGAATTCGGCGCACTGCTCGCAAAGAAGCGCATGATGCCCCGCGCCAAAGCCGTGCACCTGTTCGACATCGCAAGCCGGATCCTTAATCTAGATACCGCAACAGCGGTTTCGATCCATTATAATTTTCAACTCCGCAATTCGCGGAACGACGGCGACCGGATCGGCGCGGCCATACAGAATTTCGGTACCACAATCCAGACCGTGCGCCGCTCTGTGTCGAATGCGGTCGACCGGTTAAGCACGACTTCGGATGACCTGACACTGCTCGCAAACTCCGCTTCCGAACAGTCGAACACGGTGGCGGAAGCAGCTTCGGGCACGGCTGCCAATGTCGGTACGATTGCCGCTGCGACCGAAGAATTGAATGCCTCGATCGCAAGCATTCACGATCAGGCATCAAATAGCGCGAACCTCGCGCGCGAGGCGGTAACGCACGCAGAGCACACGAATGTCACGATCCGTTCGCTTTCCGAAGCGGTGGACAAGATCGGCTCCGTTGCCGGCCTGATTTCGGAAATCGCGAGCCAGACAAATTTGCTCGCGCTCAACGCCACCATCGAAGCCGCGCGCGCAGGCGAGGCAGGCCGCGGCTTTGCCGTCGTGGCAAGCGAAGTGAAATCGCTCGCGACCCAGACCTCGAAAGCAACCACTGAAATCGGTCAGCAAATTGCAATGATCGAGGAAGCGACCCGCCGCTCGGTAGGCGAGATCGCGAGCACTGGCGACACGATTTCGGACATCGCTCGCACCGCCGAAATGATCGCTTCCGCTCTGAACGAGCAGGCCGCCGCAACCGGCAACATCGCAGAAAGCGCCATAGCCGCCGCCTCGAATGCAAGCACGGTCGCAAACGCGATGAAGACCGTCGAGGAAACGATCGCCAAGACCAAAACCGCGGCAGGCACCGTTCTCGCGTCGTCGCGCGATCTCACCGGCTCCACCGGCGAAGTCGCAAATGCGATGGATTCGCTCTTCGCAGCCGCGACGAATTACGAAGGCACGCGCAAGTTTCACGACCTTGCGGTCGCGAAAAAAGCCTGAAGCGCCACTAACAAAAACTGGAAAGAAAATCGGTCCGCTTCTTAGCGGGCCGATTGCTATGCCAGACCTTGCTAGGCCATGACCGAGGCCACACGGATCGACTCCATCCCCGTCCAGGGGCGATGATTGATCGAAGCGACCCGCCAGAGCGAATTCGTACCCGTGCCGAGCTGGTCGAGCCGCGTGATCGAACAATTGTCGATCGCGAACGCAAGCGCTGCATCGGTTGAAAGTTTCAACGAATGACCGATCGCGGCCTTGATCGTGCCGCCGTGGGTTACCGCGATGATGTCGCGATTGATATTCTCGCTACTGATCCGTTCGATTGCCGGCGCAACGCGCGCATAAAGATCGTCGAAGCTTTCGCCGCCAGGCGCACGCTCCGATGCCGGCCCGAACCAGAACGGATGCGAAAGGTTGGCGCGCGAGGCGAAAAACTCGGCGCGGTTCAGCCCCTGCCACTCGCCGAGATGTTGTTCGGCGAACTCGGTAATCGGCACTCGGGAAGCGCTCGCCGGATCTTCCTCGACCATCGCCTTTATGATCGCCTCAGCGGTCTGGTGCGTGCGCTTCAGGTTGCTCGTGAACCACGCGCCGCCACGCGGCAATTCGCGCGCGAGCGATTCGAAGACGTTCCGGTCGCTGGTATCGGAATCGACGTCGTTCTGGCCGTATATATTGACTGTGTCGGGAACCGGTGCGTGGCGGACCCACCACCAGCGCGTGACATGCGGTGCTTCTTGATTCATGGGGCAGCTTCTAGCCTTAAAGCGAGCGCCCGATCAATTCCTTCATGATCTCGTTGGTTCCGCCGTATATTTTCTGTACGCGGGAATCCGTCCACATCCGCGAGATCGGATATTCCTTCATATAGCCGTAGCCGCCAAACAACTGGAGGCATTCGTCGGCAATCTCGCTCTGCTTTTGCGTGGTCCACCATTTCGCCATGGCGGCAGTCTGCACGTCGAGCTTTCCTTGCAGAAGGCGCTCCGTGCAATCCTCGACGAAACTACGCGCGACCGCGGCTTCCGTCTTGCATTCGGCAAGCTTGAAGCGTGTGTTCTGAAAGTCGAGCAGCCTCTTGCCGAAGGCCTTGCGGTCTTTCGTGTAGGCAATCGTGATTTCGACTGCGCGCTCCATGGCCGCAACCGCCTGAATCGCGATCACGAGGCGCTCCTGTGGCAGTTGCTGCATCAACTGAATGAAGCCGAGGCCCTCGCGGTCGCCAAGCAAATTAGCGGTCGGCACGCGCACGTCGTCGAAAAAAAGTTCTGAAGTATCCTGCGCATGCAGGCCGATTTTTTCGAGATTGCGGCCGCGGCGATACCCTTCGACGTCGTCCACTTCGACCATGATCAGCGAGACGCCTTTCGCGCCTTCTTTCGGGTCGGTCTTGGCGACGACGCAGACAAGCCCCGCATGTTGTCCGTTCGTGATGAAAGTCTTTTGCCCGTTAATCACATATTGGTTGCCGTCGAGCTTCGCCGTCGTCCTTACGGCTTGCAGGTCAGAGCCGGTGCCGGGCTCGGTCATAGCAATGGCTGCGACTAACTCGCCGCTGGCCAGTTTCGGCAGCCATTTTTTCTTTTGCTCCTCTGAGCCGTAATGCAGAAGATAGGGCGCGACGATCCCGCTATGCACCGCATTGCCCCAACCGGTGACGCCGGCGCGGATCATTTCTTCGATCAGCACTTTCTCGTGCGCGAATGTGCCGCCCGCCCCGCCGTATTCGTCCGGGATCATCGCGCAAAGCAGGCCCGCAGCCCCCGCCTTGTTCCAGATTTCGCGATCGACGATGCCTTCGCGCTCCCAGCGCTCGACATGCGGCGCGCATTCGCGCTCGAAAAAGCGCTTCGCGCTATCGCGGAAAATCTTTACGTCTTCGGATTCTGCGGCTTTGTGCATGGCGTCACTCCTGCCAGCAATGATGCCCGATCAGGCGGCGCCAAGCCAATGCTTCGGATCATGCACGCGGGAAGCGCGCGTTTCCGTTAGGGCATCGCAAAGCGAAGCGAGACTCGAAAGATCGTGCACGGGCCTGAGCTCATCCACATGCGGAAGCATGGTGCGGATGCCGGCGGCCTTCGCCTCGAAACCATCGAAGCGTAACAACGGATTGAGCCAGATCAGGCGGCGGCAGGAACGGTGCAGTCGGTCGATCTCGCGTTTCAGTTCGCCGCCACCATCCCGCTCGAGGCCGTCGGTAACGAGCAGCACGGTCGCGCCCTGCGAGAGCACACGGCGCGACCAGCGCTTGTTGAATTCTTCCAGCGCCGAGGCAATCCGCGTTCCGCCGGCCCAGTCGGCAACCCCTTGTGAGCAGAGCGCGAGCGCGTCGTCAGGATCGCGGGTCTTGAGTGCGCGCGTGACGTTCGTCAGTCTCGTCCCGAACAGAAATGTCGAAACGCGGCTTCGCTTCATCGTGAGCATGTGAAAAAACTGCAGCAATGGGCGCGAGTAGTCGCTCATCGAGCCGGAAATATCCACGAGCGCCACGACCGGCGGCTGCTTTTCGCGCCTTGCCTTGAAGCGCAGTTCGATAAGATCGCCTCCAGAGCGAACGCTTGTGCGCAATGTGCGCGCGAGATCGATCCGGCCACGTCTGGACGCCGCGAAACGCCTTGTCTCGACCGCATCGTCGGGAAGCCGGAGCGCCGAGATCATCCGCCGCGCATCCTCAAGCTCGGCTGCCGACATCTGCGCGAAATCCTTGCGCCGCAGGATTTCGGCGTCCGAAATCGTGCCGCGCATGTCGAAGACAGTATCTTTCTGCTTCGGCGGCTTCGGCATGCGCCGCTGCAACCCGAGCGCTTCCTCGACGCGCCGCTGCGCGACGCGGCTTTTCACGCCTTCGGTACGCGTCACCGGCAGCATCTCGCGCAACACGCGATCTACCTGGTCGCGCCGCCAGAACCGGTGAAACGCCTCGTAGAAGACCGCGTGATGCTCGTGCCGCTTGATGAGAACCGAATGTAGCGTCCAGTAAAAGTCCTGACGCGTACCGATGCCCGCGATTTCGACCGCGGAGAGCGCGTCGATTACCGCACCCGGCCCCACGGGAATGCCAGCGCGGCGCAACAGTCGTGCAAAAGCAATCAAACGATCGAAGAGCTGGTTTTCGGCCTTCATCCCGCCGCCTTCAGCGCCTCACGCGAGGCGGAAAGCACGGCGTCGATTTTCTTCGCATTCATCCGCTCGACGTCGTCCTGATATTTCAGCACCACACCGAGCGTGTCGCCGATCAGGTTCGGATCGAGCGCGTGAGCGTCCAGCTCAACCAGCGCCGAAACCCAGTCGAGTGTTTCGGCCGTGCCGGGAGATTTAAACAGATCTTCTTTCCGAAGCGCCTGCACGAAAGCGACGACCTCGCGCGAAAGCCGCTCGGGTGCGCCCGGAACCTTCGTCTTCACGATTTCAAGTTCGCGCGGAAAATCCGGATAATCGATCCAGTGATAGAGGCAGCGCCGCTTGAGCGCATCGTGAATTTCGCGGGTGCGGTTCGAGGTCACTATCACGACCGGCGGCGTATCGGCCTTGATCGTCCCAAATTCCGGGATGGTCACCTGAAAGTCCGCAAGCACTTCCAAGAGAAACGCCTCGAACGCTTCATCCGCGCGGTCGAGTTCGTCGATCAGCAATACCGGCGCGCCG
>JAKFYO010000054.1 GCA_021730825.1 Hyphomicrobiales bacterium | reverse complement strand
GGGAATTCCGTGAAGCGCTGCAACTCGACGCGAGTCTTACCCGTAGCCGCGAAGCGCTCCAGCGGCTCGGCGCGCAGCCTTGAGCGAGCAGCAATATCCCTTCGCGCTGCCGCTCGGTACCCAGATTTCCGGGTATGAAATCGTGCGTGTGCTCGGGGTCGGCGGTTTCGGCATCACCTACGAAGGCTTCAATCCGGTCACGCGGAGAAGGGCTGCGATCAAGGAGTTTTTCCCCCGCGGGATCGCTTCGCGGGAGAACGCAACGCAAGTTGTGTTCGCGCGCGAGGATACGGATGTGGTCGCCTGGGCACTTGAGCGGTTCCGCCGCTCGACCACCGAGCTTTGCGATTTCGCTCACCCGAATATCGTAACGGTGTTGAACTACGTTCCGGCGAACGAAACCGGCTACATGTTCATGGAGCAGGTCGAAGGCGAGACGCTGGAGCAATGGCTGCGCAAGAAAGAAACACCCGTTTCGCTCGACGAATTGCGGGTTGTGCTCGAGCCAATCTGCGATGCGCTCGAATACGTACATTCCAGAAAATTCATTCACCGCGATATTGCGCCCGACAACATCATGATCCGCAAGGACGGCCGTCCGATGCTGATCGATTTCGGCGCAATCAAGATCATCGCGCAAACAGCGCAGACGCGCGCTGCCTCCGGCCGCAGCTATGGGGTCGCGAAGCAACATTACTCGCCGCCTGAGCAAATGGACGAGGATGCCGATCTCGATCCGCGCGCGGACGTTTATGCGCTTGGCGCGGTCTTGTACCGGGCGGTGACGGGCAGTCCACCGGTCGACGCCGACAAGCGCAAGAACGATCTCGTGCTGAAAGGTGCGGACCCTTATGTGACGGTCGCGCAGACGGCGCGTACTGCGCTGCCGCAAGCCGTAATCGACATCATCGACCGCTCGCTTTCCCTAAAACCCGCGATACGGCCTTCGAGTATCGCCGAGTTTCGCGCGGGATTGAAAGACGACGGTGTAAAGACCGCCGCTGTGAAGCCGACGGCCGCCACGAAAAAAGTGGAGCCGATGCCGACGCCCGGTTTCTCCGGACCCGGCGCCAAGGTGGCGGCCCCGCCGTCGCCCGCGCAGCCGCAGCCGTTGACCTCCGATATGTCGCCGCGGGCTACTTCGCGCTCATGGATCGGGTTTGCGGCAATCGCAGCGGCCGTGCTCATTATTGTTGGCGTTGTCGCCGCTTCGCTTACTTCGACCACGACAACTACGACTACCACCACGACAACGCCACCACAGAAGCAGCCGCCTGTCGGTAATGCGCGCGCGGCGATCGAGCGCGCGGAAAAGCAAGCAAGCGATGGCAATCATCGGGATGCCGTTGCTTCCTATGCGGAGGTGTTGCGTCTCGCCGGAAACGACAATGCGCTGCGCGTGGCCGCCTTGAAAGGCCGCGCGGCGAGTTACGGCGAGCTCAATCAATATGCCGAGCAGATCGCGGATCTGACCGAAGCCATCCGCCTCGAGCCGAACGATCCCGATAATTACGCGCATCGCAGCCACGGGTATTATTTTCTGAAGGAATACGATCGCGCGATCTCCGACCAGACGCGCGCGATCCAGATGAATTCGCGTAGCGGCTATTATTTTTCGCTTCGCGGCCGTTCAAATCTCGCGAAGAAGGATTATATCGCGGCGGTTGCCGATTATTCGGATGCGATCAGGCTCTCGCCGCAAACAGCGCTCTATTATGCGCGCCGGGGTGCCGCGCACGGCTATAGGAGCGATTTCGGCCGCGCGCTCAACGACTATGCTGAAGCCATCAAGCTTGCCCCGAGCGAAGCAAATTATTATCGCGAGCGTTCCGATATTTATGCCGGCCGCGCCGATGCAACGGCGGCTTCGCGAGCGTCCGATCTCAATCTTGCCAAAGCCGATCTCGATCTCGTCATTCGCGGCAAGGATGCGATGCCCGCGGACATCGAAAAGCGCGGTCTGATTTTCGAGAAGCTCGGCAATCGCACCGAGGCACTGGCCGATTTCCGCGCAGCACTTGCACGCGACCCAAATCGTTCGATCAGCCGGCAGGCGATCCAGCGGCTTGGTGGTTAGAAGAATCGGCGGCTAGCTCCCGTAACCGCCGCAATAAATAATCGCACTCAGGTCGGAATGGTCGATGCGCGCTTGCGCGGCAGCTGCGACCGCGGGCTTCGCGTGGATCGCGACGCCGAGACCGGCGGCGGTAATCATGTCGAGGTCGTTCGCACCGTCGCCGATCGCAAGGGTTTCTTCCGCGCGGATGCCGAGCTTCTTCGTGAGCTCCTGCAGCGTCGTGAGTTTTGCAACGCGGCCGAGGATCGGCTCTTTCACTTTGCCGGTGAGTTTTTCGTTCTCGATCAAGAGTTCGTTGGCCCGGTTTTCGTCAAAGCCGAGTTTCGCTGCGATCACGTTCGTAAACAGCGTGAAGCCACCTGAAACGAGACAAGTGTAGACGCCATGCGCTTTCAGGGTTGCGATTAATTCCTTGCCGCCCGCGGCGAGGGTGATTTTCTTTTCGATCGTCTCATGGATCACGGAAAGCGGCAGGTCTTTCAAAAGCGCCACGCGCTCGCGTAGTGCGGGCTCGAACGGAAGCTCGCCGCGCATGGCGCGTTCGGTGATTGCCGCAACATGCGCTTTCAATCCCGCATAGCCGGCGAGTTCGTCGATGCATTCCTGGTCGATCATGGTGGAATCCATGTCGGCCACGAATAGCTTTTTGCGGCGGAAGGCGGTTTCCTGCACGACGACGTCGATGGGAGCGGGTGCAAGTGCTGCGCGCACGAGATCGCTTAGCTCGCGTTCTTGTGCATCCGGTCCGGGCGCGAACAGAATATCGGCGGCAATCCCCGGCTTCAGCACGGTTTCCGAAATCGCGTTAGGAAGAAGCGCGCGCGCTTTTGCAATCGCCGCGGTATCGACCGCGGGACGCTTCGGGTTGCTAACGAGGGTCGCGACGTGAGACATGAGCACGATCATGATGAAAAGCGCGGTGCTTATTGCAGGGCCCACGGCGAGCGGCAAGTCCGCATTGGCGCTGGAGCTTGCCGCGCGCACGAATGGCGTCGTTATCAATGCGGATTCCATGCAGGTCTATCGGGACCTGCGGGTCATCACCGCGCGGCCTACGGATGAGGAGATGAGCCGGGCGTCGCACCGGCTTTACGGTCATATCGGCGCGGAGGAGATCTATTCCACCGGGCACTGGCTTCGCGAAGCTACGCCCGAAATTGCAGCGGTCCGCAAAGCCGGAAACACGGCAATCGTTATCGGCGGCACCGGACTTTATTTCACTGCGCTGCTCAAAGGGCTTTCTGCCGTGCCAGAGGTTCCAGCCGAAACCCGGCAGCAAGTTCGCGATCTCGGCGACACGAAAGATAACGAGGCGCTTCACGCGATGCTTGTTGAACGGGACCCGCGAACCGCTTCCGAAGTTCGTATCCCCGACCGGCAAAGAATTCTCCGCGCGCTTGAGGTGATCGAGGCGACGGGCAGGGGATTGGCCGAGTGGCGGGAGGAGCCCGGCGTGCCGGTTCTTGATCAAGGAGATTATCAGGCGATCTTTCTCGAAACCGACCGCGAAGCGCTCGGAAAGCGGATCGACGCGCGCTTCGACAAGATGCTTGCCGAAGGCGCGATTGAAGAAGTGAGGGCGCTCGACGCGCGCAAGCTCGATCCGAAAATGCCGGCGATGAAGGCGCATGGCGTGCCGTGGCTCATCAAGCATTTCAATGGCGAGATTTCGCTCGAAGAAGCGGCGGCGCAAGGCAAGCGCGACACGAGGCAATATTCCAAGCGGCAGGAAACGTGGTTTCGCAACCAGCTACCGGAGTTTCAGTGGGCGAAGCCGGAGGCTGCGATGGAGAAACTACTCAGCGGCGCGTAATTTATCCCGCGCGCGATGTGCTGGCCGAAGCCAGAGTGCAATCTGCGATGCGATGGTGATCCCGCTTGTTACGAACAGCACGACCCATGCCGGGCGCACTGCGTCGGGAAACATCAAGTTGGCTTGCAACACGCGCTGCCAGTTCACGCCGGTGAGCAATCCATACCACAGCGCTTCCGCCGCAACCGTGAAGAGTGTTGCCGCGATTACGAGACCGATTAGGTGCGGCAGCCGCACATCATGCACGCGCTTTTGCACGAAGCGATAAAACAATAACCACGCAAGCAGCCCCGCCATCCAAGTCGGCTCATAAATGTTGAGCTTCTTCTGCATCATGAAGTGGATCACCGCGAGGATCGCGATGATGTAGGAGAGGCGATGTAGTCTCGCCCATCGTGCGCCGCCGATGCGGCGGACCATGCCGTCAGTGGAAGTCACGCCAAGCGCCGTCATGATAACTAGAGCGACAAAGCCGATCGTCAGATAGAGCCGGAGCACGATCTCGCGCACGACCGTGCCCAGCGCGAAATTCTGGTCGATCACGTAAAGCAAGAAATGCGCGAGCGCGTAAAAGAAGGCGGCGACCCCGAGGGTGCGGCGCATGAAGATCAGTTTTGGCGCATTGAAAAGCCGCCGCGCCGGCGTGATGCAAAGCGAGAGAAACAGAAGCCGCACTGACCATTCGCCGGTCTGGTGCGTAAGCTCCACCAAAGGCTGCGCGCCAAGATCGCTGTTGATCGCAAGCCCAAGCAGATAAAGCGCTGGCAGGCAGGAGCCTGCGAACGCGATCAGTTTATGCGGGGAAAGGGTCCCGTTTTTCTCGCGCAGGAAAGGCAAATCGCTGGGCTCCGGTATTAGCCCAAGCTAGGCCGGGCGGGTGCCACCTGAAACCGCCTATGGACCACAATCCCGTGAGAACTGCTGGCGCAAATCCCGGCTTGCGGGCCAGAAAAGGCAGGCGCATAAAGGCTTGACGCTACTCGCGGGGGCCATTAGGGTCCGCGCAACTTTTGAACGATATAGAAGACCCATGAGCAACATTATTCTCGTAGTAGGAGGGCGCACCCCCCGCACGGCTTGAACAAGCCGGGCAAGGTTAGGTGGTGCGCAAAGGGGTCTTTCGGGGCCCCTTTTCGATTCTGGGACGAGAGAGAAACAACAGGCAAAGACGAACGAGTGGAGCGGACGATGAGCAACGAAATGACTGGCGCGGAAATGGTGGTGAAGGCGCTCGCGGAGCAGGGCGTGAAGCACCTCTTCGGGTATCCGGGTGGTGCGGTTCTGCCGATTTACGACGCGCTCTTTCAGCAAGAGGACGTCCAGCACATTCTCGTCCGCCATGAGCAGGGTGCGGTTCACGCTGCCGAAGGCTATGCGCGCTCGTCGGGCAAAGTGGGTGCGGTGCTTGTGACTTCGGGTCCTGGCGCCACCAATGCGGTGACCGGTCTCACCGACGCATTGATGGATTCGATCCCGGTCGTCGTGATCACGGGGCAGGTGCCGACACACCTGATCGGCAACGACGCGTTCCAGGAATGCGACACCGTCGGCATCACGCGCCCCTGCACCAAACACAATTATCTCGTGAAAGACGTGAACGATCTTTCGCGGATCCTTCACGAGGCGTTTTACATCGCGGGCTCCGGCCGTCCGGGTCCGGTCGTGGTCGATATTCCGAAGGACATTCAGTTCGCGAAGGGCAAATACACCAGCGCGAAGAACGTCGAGCACAAGTCCTACAAACCCAAATTGAAGGGCGACATCGCGAAAATTCAGGCCGCCGTTGACCTGATGAAGAATGCGAAGCGCCCGCTGTTCTACACGGGTGGCGGTATCATCAATTCCGGCAACGAAGCATCGGTGTTGCTGCGCGATCTCGTGAAGCTCACCGGCTATCCGATCACGTCCACGCTGATGGGTCTCGGCGCTTATCCGGCGGCCGATCCGCAGTGGCTCGGCATGCTCGGTATGCACGGCACTTACGAAGCGAACTGGGCGATGCACGATTGCGACGT
>JAKFYO010000155.1 GCA_021730825.1 Hyphomicrobiales bacterium | reverse complement strand
GATGCCGTGGCGCGTGAGGAGCCGGATCGTCGCTTCGCGGATCGAGGGATTCACTACCTGATCGACGCAACCGGACATCAAGGCGACGCGGCCCCTCTTCGTTCCGAGCGGCGGGTAGACGTGCTGAACCGGCGTGCTTTTCTTCGGGAGCGAGCGCGGCGCCAACGTGAGCATCGCGGCGATGCGCGACATACCCATCGCGCTCGCGATCGGCGCGATCCAGCGCGTGAATTGCGACAAGCGCATCATCGCGCGGAAGCGCGCGGGATAGGGCATCACGAGCCGCAAGAGCGTGCGCGAGAATTTGTCGGAGACCGGCCGGTTATACGTGCGCTCGATGTGATTACGCGCATTATCGACGAGATGCATGTAATGCACGCCCGAGGGGCACGTCGTCATGCAGGACAGACACGACAGGCAGCGGTCGATGTGTTTGACATCGTCCTTCGTGGCCGGGCGATCCTGTTCCAGCATCTCCTTGATGAGATAGATGCGCCCGCGCGGGCTGTCGGCCTCGTCGCCAAGCAGCACATAGGTCGGACAGGTCGCGGTACAGAAGCCGCAATGCACACAGGCGCGCAGAATCTTGTCGGACTCCGCGACATTCGGATCGGCAAGCTGCTTCAGGGTAAAATGCGTCTGCATGAATAACCAGGTGTAGCCGAACCACCGTCGAAGGCAATGGTAAGCGCTACTCCGCCTTGTCTTCGTTTTCTTCGCGTTTCTTTTTCCGCCAGAGGCGCCGGAGGAAATAGAAGCCGCGGCGCGCGGGGGTATCGATATCGATATCCTTCGCGATGGTCGCCCCGCCCTTTTCGATCTCCAGCACCAGCTTACGCTCGTGAAATTCTTCAAGTTCGGGCCGATGGCCGACGCTGATGATCGTCATCTGCGGCAGACGCTCGTGAATAAGGTTCATGAGCTTTTCCTGGCTCACGGTATCGAGCGCGGATGTCGCTTCGTCGAGAATGACAATGTCCGGCTTGTGGACGAGCAGCCGCGCGAAAGCGAGCCGCTGCTTCTCGCCGCCGGAAAGCGTCTGGTCCCAGAACTCGCTCTGCGATTCCAGCTTATCGACATGATCGTCGAGATCGACGGCTTTCAGCGCCTCGATCACTTCGTTCTTGTCGACTTCAGACTCGTCCATCGGATAGGAAGCCGCGCGCAACAGCGAACCGACCGGCACATAAGGCCGCTGCGGCAGGAAATTCATGCGCGCGCCTTTCGCGATTTCGATTTCACCGCCGCCCCAAGGCCAGAGCCCTGCGATTGCGCGAATGAGCGTGCTCTTGCCCGAACCGGATTCGCCAACAATCAACACGCGCTCGCCGGGCTTGATCGTCACTTCCGCGTCTTTGACGACGCCGGTGCCGTCATCGAGCGCCACCGAAACCATATCGAGACGAAGTGCTACACCTTCCCCGGCGTCCGTCATATGAATGCGGCGCGCGGTTTGATCGGTTTCCGCGCGCTCCAGACCATCGAGGGCTACCATCAACGAGGAAGCGCGGCGCGCGCTCGCGGTCCAGTCGGCGAGCCGCGGGTAGTTGTCGACGATCCAGTTGAACGCGGTCTGCACGGTGACAAAGGCGGAGGCCGCCTGAATCACCTGCCCCAAGGTCATCGTTCCGGCGAGATATTTCGGTGCGCAGAGCACGACCGGGATCACGGGCGCCAGAAGAAAGCTCGACTGCGCGACAACCGTGGTTCGTCCGTATTGTTTCCTGATTTCACGCCATCGGTTAAGCACGTCATTCAGGATCGCAGTGAGGCCCTCTTTCTCTTCGCGCTCGCCGTCGATCAGGGCGATGCTTTCGCCGTTCTCGCGCAACCTTGTCAGCGCGTAACGCATCTCGGCTTCGGATTGCGCCTTCGCCTCGCTCGCAGCGACATAGCTCGAGCCGATGAAAACCATCACGGTACTCGCGCAGACCGCATAGGCGACCGCCGCAAGCACCAGATACCCGGGTATCGTGATTTGCGTGCCGCTCCAGTCGAAGGTCAGATCGCCGCCGACAAACCAAAGCACGCCGACGAAGGTCGCGGCGGAAAGAAATGCCGCGACGACGCCGACGGTGAAATCCACCGGCGCTTCGGTCGCGATACGCACGTCTTCGGAGATTCGATATTCGGGATTCTTGTGATCGCCTTGCATGAGATTGAGATGGAAGTAGCGACCATTTGCGAGCCAGCGATCGGTCAGATGATTGGTGAGCCATTGCCGCCAGTGAATCTGCGTTGTCATGCGCGCGTGCACGATCGCGACCGCAAGCAGGATGCTGGCCAATGCAAGCGGCACGAAGATCAAAGCCTGCCAGGCGACAACGCCCGCATTCTTCTGTTCCAGCGCGTCGAAGATTGCCCGATTCCAGACGTTGATCTGGTATTGAATAAAGACCTGCGCAGACACGATCGTGAGCAGGATCGCGACCAGCCCCCAGGCCCACTTGTCTCCGCCTTTACCCCAGAAGCCTTTCGCGGACGTCCAGAAGCGGCGCACCAGATATTTTTTCAGTCTTTTGCGTTCTTCGGCTTTTGCGTCTTCGCTGGACATTCGCCGCTCCCGCCGCAATGGCGACCGACAACAATTCGCTGCGCGCGGCTTCGTTCCGCGCCTAATAATCAGCCTTCCGGGTATATGCGTCCCGGATTGAGAACGCCTTTGGGGTCGAAACTCGCTTTCAAACGCTGCGAGAGTGCCGCGCGAACCGGATCGAGCGGCTCAAATACTTCTGCCGACGCACGCGCCGACGCCGAAGCGCGGATCAGGGTCGCGTGGCCGCGGCCTGCGAGCGCGGTTCGCACTGCGCCTTCCTGCGGCTTGTCTTCCGGCATTTCCAGCCACAACAGGCCGCCGGCCCAGTCATAGTAATACTTTGCATCGGTTGCAGCGCCGATCCCTGCCGCGATCTCAGGCGCAAGCGAAGGCGTCGTCGAAATCTTCCATACTGGGCGCGCGTTGCCGCCGGAAAACGGCATGACATCGCGGATGTTTTTCCAGAATGCGCGAGACGCACTTGCATCGAGCGCACCGAGTTCTCCAAACGAACGCAGTAGTTCCTCGAGCTTCATCTTTCGGTAGGCGACCGATTGCGAAATGCCTTCGAGGCGAAGTGCGGTGACCGCCTTACCAAGTAATTTCAATTCCTGGATTTTTCCCGCGCAGAGTTGCGGCAAGTGCGCGGCGGCCGAAACTTCGCATGAAGAACCCATTGCGACCGACATCACTTCGCTGGCACGAGCGTCTGTTAGGCCTAATACAAGCACTGTTGCGCAGTCTTCCGCGCGCGGCAGAACCTTTAGCGTAATGTCTGTCATCGCGGCCAGCGTGCCCCATGAGCCCGCTAGCAGGCGCGGCAGGTCGTAACCGGTGACGTTCTTCACGACGCGGCCGCCGGCCTTGAAGACTTCGCCGTGTCCTGAGACAGCAGAAACACCGAGCATGAAATCGCGCGCCGCGCCCGCTTTAATCCTGCGCGGACCGGAAAGGCCCGCGGCAATCGCGCCGCCAATGGTGCCCTCGCCCGGCGCTTTCCCGAGCAGTGGGCCGTAGTCCATCGGCTCGAAGGCCAGTTCCTGCTTGCTTGCTTCCAGCGCCTTTTCGATTTCCGAAATCGGGGTCGCGGCGCGGGCGGAAAGCACCAACTCTTCCGGCTCATATAATGTGATGCCGGAAAGCCCCGAGAGATCGAGCGTCGTGTCAGTCTGCGTGCTTCGGCCGAGCTCGCGTTTGGTGCCGCGGCCGACTAGCTCAAGACGCTTGGCATTTGCCGCAGCCGAAGCGATTGCTTCGGCGACTTCGTTCGCGTCGCGAGGTTTGATTGCGTCTTGCATCAGAAGCGCGGCAGATCGGGGAATGCGGTCTTGCCGCCATGAACATGCATGCGGCCCATTTCGGCGCAACGGTGCAATTCCGGGAAGACTTTGCCGGGGTTCAAAAGACCCTTGTCGTCAAAGGCGCACTTGACGCGAAGCTGCTGATCGAGGTCGATCTTGTTGAACATCGCGGGCATCAGGTCGCGCTTTTCGACGCCGACGCCGTGTTCGCCGGTCAGCACGCCGCCTACCTCGACGCAAAGGCGGAGAATGTCGTTGCCGAAATCTTCGGCGCGCTGCAACTCGCCTTCCTTGTTCGCATCATAAAGAATAAGCGGGTGAAGATTGCCGTCGCCGGCATGAAAGACATTCGCGACCAGTAATCCATATTTCTCCGAAAACTCCCGCATTTTAGAAAGTACAAGCGGCAGTTTCGCGCGCGGTATAGTGCCGTCCATGCAGTAATAGTCCGGCGAGATGCGGCCGACTGCGGGGAATGCGGCCTTGCGGCCGGCCCAGAATTTCAAGCGCTCTTCTTCGTTATTTGAAATGCGCAGCGTGGAAGAACCGCAATCTTTCGCAATCCCTGAGACGCGCTCGATTAAATGATCGACTTCGGCTTCCGGCCCGTCGAGTTCGACGATGAGCAACGCTTCGACGTCGAGCGGATAGCCCGCTTTCACGAAAGCTTCCGACGCATGGATCGCGGGCTTGTCCATCATTTCCATGCCGCCCGGAATAATGCCGGCACCAATGATGCGTGCCACACAATCGCCCGCGGCTTCCGACGTCGGGAAGCCGACGAGCAATGCACGCGCCGTTTCCGGCTTCTTCAAAATGCGAACGGTGACCTCGGTGACGACACCAAGCAATCCTTCCGAACCGATGATGATGCTCAGAAAATCATAGCCTTCGGCGTCGAGATGCTTGCCGCCGAAGCGCACGATCTCTCCGGTGATCAGCACCATTTCCACGCCGAGCACATTGTTCGTAGTCAGCCCGTATTTCAGGCAATGCACGCCGCCGGAATTCTCCGCGACGTTGCCGCCGATGGTACAGGCGATCTGCGACGAAGGGTCCGGCGCGTAATAGAAGCCTTTGCCTTCCACCGCTTTGGTAATGCCGAGGTTCGTGACGCCGGGCTGCGCGACCACCGCGCGGTTCGCGTAATCGATCTCGAGCACTTTGTTGAATTTGCCCAAGCCGAGCAGCACGCCGTCGGCAAGCGGCAAGGCGCCGCCGGAAAGCGAGGTGCCCGCGCCACGCGGAACCACCTTGATCCCGTTTTCGTAGCAATAAGAAAGAATTTTCGAGACCTGCGCGGTCGTCTCCGGCAGCACCACCACCATCGGCAGTTGCCGGTACGCGGTGAGGCCGTCGGACTCGTAAGGCCGCATCGCGATGTCGTTTGCAATCACGCCCTCGCCAGGCACGATCTCGCGCAGCGCGGCAACGATTTTCTCGCGCCGGTCGAGCACCGCTTTGTCGGGGGCTGGCATTGCGACCATGAAACTGGTTCCGATCAGCGCATCCCGGAATGGGCGCGGCTGACTTCTTATATCAGAACCGTTCCAAAGGCCGAAAAGCGAAAAGCCGGCCCACTGTGGCGCCGGCTTCTCTACATTCTTTCTAGGCGCGACTACCGGATCAGTTCGATCCGAACGGCGACCAGGGCTTCGGCGCGGGCTGCGGCGTCACCGGTGCCGGATCGGACGCCGGGAAGCTCTGCGAAAGAGCCTTGTCGAGCTTCTTGTCGGCCTTCTTTTTTGGCGCGGACTTCTTCTTCGCGGCCTTCTTCGCCTTTTTCGCTACCTTTTTCTTGGCCTTCTTCGTGGCCTTACGCTTCGGGGCTTTGGCCTTCTTCGCTTTTTTCTTCTTCGCTTTCTTCTTCTTCGACTTCTTTGCCATGACTGACCTCTAACTCTTTCCGCCGTTTGTGCGGCCGGAGCGGCCGCGGTGAAATTCAGGAGTTGCGCACCACCAACACATGCAGGCTACGCGGGCCGTGCGCGCCGAGCAAATGCGTCTGCTCGATATCGCCTGACCGGGAAGGTCCGGTAATCCAGTTCACGGCGCGAGGCATCTTGTTCGCGCCGAAACTCACACGGAT